>JACDCJ010000045.1 GCA_013817655.1 Actinosomnolentus pattersoniae (SeqCode) | reverse complement strand
ATCCGGCGAACTGCCGCATGGTCCACAGGCGCCCCCGGTACATCGAGTGGTAGACGCCCCGGGTCATCGGATAGTGGCCCGGATACCCGAGGTCGCGCTCGTAGTCGAGGTTCTTCACGCTCTCGGGCGTGTACAGGGGGTCGAGCGGCTCTCCCGAGAGCGTCTCGAAGTCGGCATCGCGTTCGCCGGCGCCTCGGTAATGCTCTCGCCAACGCTCGAACTCGCTATCAGCCATCGTGATCCATCCTCGAGGAGGGGGGATACTATGTCGCCATGTCCCTCAGTATCCTTCAGGAGGCGCTGGTCCGTCCCATGCGCCGACTCTGGCTACCGATCACAGTTGGGGTGGCCGTTATTGCTGCCACCATGCCCGCGGCCGCCGCCCCGGCCAGCCGTCCGTGTGGGTGGCACCCGGTCGACACCCCCAACCCGATAATGCAGGGCGACAACAGTCTGCTGGCCGTTGACATCGTCTCGTGGGATGACGCCTGGGCAGTCGGGTCTATCTTTGACGGGGAGCATCAACCCCTTGCCCAACACTGGGACGGAAGGAAGTGGAGCGTCGTCCCAACGCCCACGCCTCCTGAGTCCTCTGGGGCCGCCTTTCTCTTGGACGTTGACATCTCCGGCACTTCCGATGGATGGGCGGTCGGTTCGTACACCACCTTCGACGGTACGGCAGTGACAACGCATGGATTGGTTGAACGATGGAACGGCGTCGACTGGACCATCCAGGAGTTCCCCGATCCACTCAACATGAACGTTGACCTCGCAAGCGTCGTTGCTCTCTCGCCCGAGGATGTGTGGGCGGCGGGTGCCTCCTTCGATCCCTCCTACGAGACCGGCCGCCCGTTCACCGCTCATTTCGACGGGGCGTCGTGGAGCGTCATCACGGTTCTGGATCGCGCTGGGTGGATAAGCGACGTCACCGCGGTTGCAGGGGACGACGTGTGGGCGGTCGGGGCTGCCGGCCAGAACTCGAGTAACTCCATGCCTCTGGTCTTGCACTGGGATGGGAGCGAATGGGCGATGCAACGGACCCCCGATGTGAGTGAGCCCGCGTTGTTGTCAGGGATCACAGCCGTCGACGGTGATGACATATGGGCGGCGGGCTGGAGCGAGGCCGATGCCGGCAGGTTGGCCGAGCCTCTGGTCGAGCACTGGGATGGACGGAAGTGGCGGGTTTCCGAGACGCCACACCCTTCCGCGTACGGCGTCCTGTCCGGCATTTCGGCGGCATCGGCGACGGACGTCTGGGCTGTGGGGTTCTTCATCAAGGATCAGCGGGAGCAGGTCCTTGTCGAACACTGGGATGGCCAGGAATGGAGCGTCGCTCGGGCGGACGAGCCGGAAAGCGCGATCAACGCCGGCCTGCAGGATGTGTCCACGTTGCCCGATGGAAGGTCATGGGCGGTTGGCCTCTCTTACAAGCCCAATGGGATGCGGAGGACGCTCGCCATGAGGAAGGACTGTCCCGGCCTCTAGCGGCCGTATCTCACTCACCGCGCTCTCGGTCCCGTTCAGCCTTCGAGATGTGCGCCTGCGTGCTCACCCAGCTGTCGAATCAGTCGGTCAGTGGCGCGGTAGGGATCCAACTCACGAGACCACAGCCTCTCGGCCAGATCTCCGTCGTCCTCCTCGAGAAGGGTGGCGGTGAGCGCCTGGAGCCGGAAGGCGACCATCTTTCCAACCTCGTCGAGGACCCTGCGCCTACGGAGCGCCTCCAGCGCGCCGGTCGACTCGAGGTGATCGGCGTGGCCATCGATGGCCTCCCAGAGCTCGGCGATCCCCTCGCCGGTGAGGGCGGAGACCTTGACCACCGGTGGTACCCAGGCGGTCTTCGGCCCCATGTTCAGCATCTGGCGAAGGTCGCGGCGCGCGTCGTCGGCCTCATCGCGGTCGCCCTTGTTCACGACGAACACGTCGGCGATCTCGAGGATGCCCGCCTTCGCGACCTGGACGGCGTCTCCCCAGCCCGGAGCCACGACCACGAGGGTGGTGTCGGTCGCGCCCGCCACCTCCACCTCGGCCTGCCCCACGCCGACGGTCTCCACGATGATCAGGTCCCTGCCCGAGGCATCCAGGATCCGGAGAGCCTCGGGAGCGGCGAGCGCCATCCCCCCGAGGTGGCCCCGAGTCGCCATCGACCGGATGAACACGCCGGGATCCGTCGCATGCGCCTGCATCCGGAGCCGGTCTCCCAGCAGGGCGCCTCCTGTGAACGGCGACGTCGGATCGATCGCGAGGACGGCCACGGTGAGATCACGGGCCCGAGCCGTCTCCACGAGCCTCGCGGCAAGGCTGGACTTGCCGACTCCGGGCGAGCCGGTCAGCCCCAGAGTGCGCGCTCGCCCCGTCTTCGGGTACAGGAGCTCGCCCAGCGCCGGCAGCTCCGGGGAACCGTCCTCCACCAGCGAGATCGCCCGGGCGACGGCTCGCCTGTCGCCGGCCAGGACGCCCGCGGCCAGCTCCTCAGGCCTCATCGCGGGGAGGCCTCGCCGCCCGCCACGCGCTGCATGGTCAGTGCTGGTGGGAGCGTTCGTTGGCGCGCACCCGCCTGGCCATCGTCTCGAGCATGCGGCGGGCCAGCTTCGGCTCGCGGTCGACGACGTCTTGCATCTCTCGAGGCCCCAGGACCAGGACCCGAAGGTCCGTGCGAGCCGCCACGGTCGCCGACCGGGGCGCACGATCCAGGAAGGCCAACTCTCCGAAGAAAGCCCCGGGACCTAGGACCGCCATCCTTCGACCACGCTGCGTGACCATCACCTCGCCGCGCAGGATGACGTAGAGATCACGGTCGTAGCCACCTTCCCGAACGAGGACCTTGCCCTCCTTCACGTCCACCTCGGTCGCCGCGCTCACGATCGCGCGGATCGTCTTCTTCGAGACGGCGTCGAACAGCGGGATGGCCTGGAAATGGCGGATCACCTCGGACGGGATGCCCCTGGCCATGGTCGCCCTCCTTCCCCTACTAGACGGACAGCAGCTTCGTCAGCCGGCCGAGCTTGCCCGGGTGGCGTAGCAGTCCCTTCACGCGCAATCTGCGAGCGAGAAGGTTCAACACGACGCTCCTCCCATCCGCCGTCATCACGTCCGGCAGACCGAGGCGAAGCGGGACGGACGACAACCCGACGAGCATGGCCGACGTCCCCTCGACCGCGACGTCGGGTTCGGTCATCCGGCCATTTTGGATCCGGATCCCTTCCCGTGCGATGCGGATGGTCGCGGCCACGCTCACGTCCGAAGCCTCGACCACGTACGTCGCCGGCGGCGAGAGGTAGCGCCGGCGTTCGGGATGCGCGGCCACGTTCGCTTCCAGGAGCGCCCCGAGCAACGCGGCGATCCCGTTCGGCTCGGGGTCGAGATAGCGCACGGCCGGGCTCATCGGAAAGGTCCGTCCGCTCACGGGTAAAGCACCACTTTCGTCGCCTGGCGGGCGTCGAACAGCGCGTATCCCTCGGGGGCTCGGCTAAGCGGGAGGCGGTGGGAGATGATCGGGATCGGGTCGATCGCCCCCGAGCGCACAGCCTCTAGGGACCGCTGCCACCAGGCGTGGACCGGGCAGAGGCCGGCGAACGTCAGACGAAGCGCGCGCGCCCAGTACACGCCCATCGGAATCTCGATCGACTCGGTGACGAACATGCCCAGGACGGAGACCGCGCCGCCTCGCCGGACGACGTCGATCGCAGTCTCATACGCCGAGGGCGTGCCGACCGCCTCGATCACGACGTCGGCCCCCCTGCCGCCGGTTCGCTCCGAGACAGCCATCTGCGGGCTGCGCTCACGGGGGTTGACGGCCACCGCGCCCATCTTCTCCGCAAGCGCGAGCCGGTCGGGCTCGAGGTCGATCGCGAGCACGATCTCCGGATCGAACGCCATCGCCGCCTGGATGCAGAAGAAGCCGACCGGCCCCGCTCCCACGACGGCCACCGTGTCGCCCGACCGGATGCCGGCGATCGCGGCCCCGTAATAGCCGGTGGTGAGGGCGTCGCCGACGAACAGCGCCCGCTCGTCCTCGATCTCCGAGGGCAGGGCGAGCAAGTTCGTGTCGGCATACGGCACACGAACGAGCTCGGCCTGGCAGCCGCCCAGGTCCCCACCGAACGGTCCCGCACCGAGATTCCGGAACTCCTCGCACAGCGCGTTCTCCTGATGCAGGCAGAACCAGCAGTTTCCGCAGACGATGTTGAACGCGACGACGACGCGGTCGCCCCGGTGAAAGCGCTTTACGTCGGGACCGGCCTCCTCGATCACACCGACGGCCTCGTGACCCAGCGTGTCGCCCGGGGAAAGGGGAGCCTTGCCGTGATAGAAGTGAAGATCGCTCCCGCAGATCGCGGTGGCGGTCACCCGGACGACCGCGTCCCCCGGTGCCTCGACCCGCGCATCCGGGACCTCCCGAACCGCGAGCGTCTCGATGTCATCGAAGACGATGGCCCTCAACCCGATCCCTCTTCCGGGCTCGTGCCCCTCTCGTCGACGAACTCGGTCGGAACGCTCGCGGCCAGGTTCACCAGCTCGTTTGCAGCCTTAACGTAGCGCACGATCGTGGGGAGATCACCCTTCAGCTTGAGCTTGCCCTGCATCATCCCCTTGATCGGGTCGAGCTGCCGGTTGATGAGTTCCTTCCACCGGCTGTACGGGGCGCGGATGATGAAGCGAGCCTTCTGACCCTCCTCCTCGGACAGCCCGTACCGTGACGCCCTGCAACGCCCGTGCCAGAGATCCAACCAGACCCAGATCTCCTCCGGGACTCCCTTGTCGGGTTCGGCTTCGAAGACGTAGGAGATGTCGCCCTCCCAGGTCGCCGCCGCGTCCCGGTACTGGAGGCTCTCGTCGATGCGTCGGGCGTATTCGGTCAGCCATTCCTCGCTCGGAAACTCCGCCACATCGTCCTCCTTCTTCCCGCCACGATGGTGGCCTCGTGAACCTAACAGGACGGCTCTCGAACCATGCAGCCGAAGAGGCCATCCAGGACCGGAACTCCCCACAACCATGATCCCTTTCCGAGTGATTGAGGCGGAAGCGCGATCAGGTGACGCCCTGGATCGGTTCCCGCGTATGTTCCTGGTCAGCCGCCGCTGACCCGAGCACGGATTTCACTCAATTTGAACGTCGGAGCATCCCCCACCTCAGCGCCCGCGGCCGTTTCCGCAAAGACTTCTGGCATTCGTGGCTGTACGGCTTCCCCGGCTAACAGGTCGAATACTCCGTTGTCGAGGCTGATCGGCGTGTAGAAGAAGTCGTACGACGAGATCCCGGGTGCATCCTCGGTCGTCTGCTCGCGCAAGAAGAGCAGGACCCTTTCACCGGCCCGCATTGGGGTCGCCGAATCGGAGACGAGTTGCTCACCATCGGGGCCGCCCACGATGATCGTCGGCTGTGCCTGTCCCACCAGAACCTCGGTGACATCCACTTCGTAGAACGCAACCGGAATTCCGTTCCAGCCTTGCTCCGCAGGGTTGTCAGTTCCGTAGTCCACTTCCCGGGCGGTTACACCCCCGACGGTGCCGACGACAACAGCATCCGAGGCGGCGGCCAGCGCTTCGAACGAAGCGTAGACAGGTGCATCGAAGAAATGCGTTCCCAGAGTGCGCGCGTTCTTCAGAGGGAAGAGCCAGGCGAGGAGCAGGGCCGCGACCAGAGCGACGAGCCCCGCAGCGATGAACCCCGGGCTGAGCCGGCTGGCGAGTCTCGGAGCGTTCATCGGGGCCCCATCAGTCCAGAACCTCGAAATCGGGCCACGTCGATGCAGAGCTCGTCATCGGTTGCGTCGGTTGACCAATCGATCTCTACCCGCATCGGCTGCCCGAGGTCCCCGTAATCCACGTTCACCCGATCTGCATCACCTTGCGTCGCCTCGTCGATGAGCTCCAGCAGCCGGCTCACCGTCGCCACCCGTGTTGGTTCCGGGCCTGCCACCACCTCGGCAATTCCATCGGTCACTTCAACCGTGACTGGTCCCGACGTCACCCAGCTGTTTTCGCCGCATGTCGACGTGTAGGTCATGCGGTACGAGAACTCGCCGCTAACCTTCTCCGGAGCGGGTGTTGGGGTCGCGCACACGGCCCCCCCAAGAGGAAAAGGGAAGTCACCATCCACCTACGCGCCATCATGTCCTCCACCGCTGAGCCGGTCTATCTGTCAGACGCCTTCCCCTCCTCGCACGTTCCATGGATGAGCCGGCAATCGAGAAGCGCCGGCGAGGCGGCGGGAGGAACGGTCACCGAGTGAGCACGATCAGGAGGAACCCGACCAGGTTGAACGATGCGTGGGCGGCGATGGCGGCCAGGAGGCTTTGACGGCGCTCGTACAGCAGGGCCAGCCCGAGTCCCACGGCCGCAAGCGACGGGATGATCAGCAGGTAGGAGGGCTCGGCATAGTGGATCACGCCGAACACCAGCGCTGAGACGATCGCGGCCGGCCAGATGGACAGCCGTCGCCGCAGCCCCCGGTAGAGGAAGCCCCGGAAGAAGGTCTCCTCGGCGAGCGGAGCCCCAAGGACGATGATGGGAGCCGACAGGAGCAACGCGGCGCCACGGACGCACGAGACGACCTGCTCCGGCGGGTCGGGCCTGTGGCCCAGGACGAGCGTGGCGAGGACTATCACCAGGGCCCCAACGACCACCCCCACGACGTAGAGGCCGAGGCCGGTCGCCATCCCGAGGGCGACGTCCAGGAGGGGCCTTCGTGGAACGCCCAGGGAAGCCAGCGGCGTCCTCTTCACGTATCGAACCCAGAGCAGGACGACGGAGGCCAGGACCACCTGCCCGGTCAGGGCCCCCAGAAGGAACCGGGCGCGACACGAGGCCACGGCCGAGAACAGCCCGAAGATCACCGCCCCCGCAACGACGAGGGAGATGACATAGACCAGCGCCGCCTCCAGGAACCCCCATGTCGAGGGCGGCGGCGGGGCTTCCCGGCTGTGGACCTCGGACATGGCTTCCTAATTTCCCATGCTTGCGAGGAACCGCGGCAGGCCGGGGGTATGATCCGGGTCCCTGTCATGCGCCTCCTGACCTACGACCGAGAGGGCGCGCGCCGCCTCGGCGCGTGGGTGGAAACCTCGGTGGTCGACCTTCCGGATGCGGTCGGCCACCCCGTCTTTCCGGCGTCCATGGAGGGGCTCGTGGCCCGTCACGGGGGCACCACCCTCGATGCGGCCCGCGAGGCTCTCGCCCACCCCGGCGTGATCGAAGAGTTCTCTGTTGCCCGGCCCCGGGTCCTCGCCCCTCTCGTGGCGTCGGTACACCACGTCGATCGACCCGTAGTGCTCGGACCTGACGAGGCCCTCGACCAACGGCTATCCGACGGTGAGCTTCGCATGCTTCCCCAGATCGCCTGCCTCATCGGCCGGCCGGGAGCCTGGACGCCGCTCGACACGGCGGAGGGGCTGATCTTCGGATACACGATGATGACCCGCTGGACCCATTCGGCGGGTGGAACATCGCGCCTGCTGGCCGTCTCGTTGGGCCCACTCGTCGTCACCCCCGATGACTTCGAACCCTCGGGGCTGCGAGTCCAACTCCGTACGGACGGGCGGGATCTCCGGAGCGAGCCCCTCAACATCACCCGGGGCGAGATCCTGGAGTCGGTGGCTCGAATCTCCGGGCGGCGCGAGCTTCGGCCGGGCGAGGCTCTCGGCATCGCCGCCTTTCCCGGGATGGAGGGCCCCGACGGATTCACTGTGCGGCCCGGGACTGTCGTCGAGCTCGAGGCCGCGGGCCTCGGAACCCTCAGGACCTGTGTGGGCTTGCGAACCCGGCCGGGGACTCGAGCGCATCGTCCCCGCAATCGGGACCGGCAGCCATGACCGGCGAGCGGGATGTCCGCGCGGGCCCATTCGTGACGACGGTCGGCATCACGTCCACGAGGTCACCGTTCAGCCGCGTCTCCACCCGATCCATGCCTCGGGAAGCCGACCCCCGCACGTAGACGCCGAAGCGATCGAACCTGCCCCCCGAGGCATCCTGGAAATGGCCGGAGGAGCGGCAGAAGAGAAGGCGAAGGCCGCGGTGCGGACTTTCGGCCGACAGTCCGAGGGGATCCGATCCGTTCTCCACCAGGAAGACGTCCAGGTCCGCCACGTACAGGACCGCGCGCTCTCGCAGCACGTGCCGGGACGCAACGTGGGTCCATCCGCGATCGCGGAGGTACCCGGCGAGGAGGGCCACGACCATCGCCAGGGCGAGGCCGGCGGAGACGACGAAGGTGCGACGGCGGCCCGGCGGGTCACTCCGGAGGGAGAAGCCCGAGCCCCCTCGCCCACGAGACCGCGTACCCTTCCACCTCGACGGCCGTGAGGCCATCGTCCCGCCGGAACGGCCTGTCGGCTTCGACCATGATGGCGTACTCGTCGGCGAACTCCTTCGTCTTCGAGGCTTCGATGGCAGCCGCCTGCGGCCCGTGGTGGAGCCCCTGGGGATGATGCGTGATGAACGCCTCACCGATCCCCGCCCGGGAGAAGAACTGCCCCCGGTGATAGAAGAGCACCTCGTCCTTGTCGATGTTCGAGTGGAAGAACGGCACCCGGAGCGCCGTGGGGTCGCCGGTCTCCGTCGGCCGTGGAGCGAAGGTCCCGATCTCGAACCCATCGGAGTCGAACGTTATGTGGACCGATGGCGGAAGGTGATATCGCGGCGACACCACGGGTCGGAAATCGCTGACGTTCAAGCGCATCGGACACAAGTCGCCCTGCCAGCCAACCACGTCCAGCGGGTGGAACGGATAGGTGAGCACCGTGTACTCGTTGTCCCGCTTCACCCGCACCTCGAACTCGCCCGACTCGTCGTGCGGGTCGGGCTCGGGCGTCTCCAGCACGCCTGGATCGAAGAGCGCGTGCCGGCCCAGGATCCCCTTGTCGGGCAGGCGGTACTCGCCGCGTCCCTCGATCACGTAGAAGAAGCCGTCGTCACCATCGATCACGAGGCGGTGAGTCGTTCCCTTCGGCACCACCAGGAAGTCTCCGGTCGAGAATCGCAGTGGTCCGTAGTCTGTCTCCAGCACGCCCTTCCCACGATGGACGAAGTAGCAGAGATCGCCGTCGGCATCCCGCAGGTAGAAGGGCATGGACTCCACGCGTCGTGACACGTATATCGCCAGGTCCTCGTTCCACAGAATCCGCTCCCACTCCCCCGCGGCGTCGCTCATGTCTCCTGGCTTCAGGCCGTTCAGGTCATATGCGCGGGGCCGCAGGTCGCCCTCGATCCGGATCCACGCCGTTGGAGGATGTGCGCGGTAGAGGTGCGAGGCTCGTCCGTCGAACGCCTCGCGGCCGTGCTCTTCCTCGAACGTCCCATCGGGTAGCCCGACGTGGGCCTGCCTGCTCACCCGACCCTTCGACAGCGGGAACATGCTGGCGCTCCTTTTAGTCGTTCGCAGGGACTCCTCCTCGGAAGCGTGTCCGGCTACCGCTTACCCGCCGCCTTCCGATCGCCCGCACGCTCTTTCGCCTGCCGGGCGTCGCGATCCTTCTTCTTCCTCTCCCGGTCGTGTGCCCACCTGATCTTGTTGCGATCCCCTCTGCCCACGTCATCCTCCTCCTCGACTACGGTCCCGATCTGTGCTCTTCCGGTTCGTGCCCGAGCGCGAGCTCGGCACTGCGCTGACAGGCAGCGTCGATGGCGTTCAGGAACGCGGCCCGAACGCCCGCCTGCTCCAGGTGGCGGATAGCCATGATGGTCGTCCCGCCCGGCGACGTCACCATCTCGCGAAGCTCGACCGGGTGGCGCCCGGTGTCACGAAGCATCTTGGCCGATCCCAGCATGGTTTGAATGATGAGCTCGGTGGCGACGTCCCGCGACAGCCCCAGCAGGATGCAGGCCTCGATCATCGCTTCGGCCAGCAGAAAGAAATACGCGGGCCCGGATCCGCTCGTTGCCGTCACGGCGTCCTGGTGCTTCTCGGCTAGACGAATCACCCGGCCGACCGAGCGCAGCAGATCCTCGGCCACGGCGAGGTGGTCGTCCCCGGCTGCGGTGCCCGGGCTGATCACCGACATCGCCTCGTCAACGAGAACGGGCACGTTGGACATGACGCGCACCACGGGGGTCCCGGGAGGCGCGAACCGCTCGATGAAGGACGTGCGAATGCCGGCGGCGAGGCTCACCAGGAGGTGGTCGGCGGTGAGCGCCGAGGAGATCTGTTGCAGCAGCACCTCCATGTCCTGGGGCTTGACGGTGAGAACGAGCGTCCCCGCCCAGGCCACCGCGTCGGCGTTCGAAAGCGTGGTGATCGTGTTCAGCCTGCCGGCCAGCTCCCGCGCGCGCTCCTCCCGCCGGCACGTAATCATGATCTCCTCCCGCCCCCGCCCGCCCGAACGCAGAAGTCCGGAGACGAGGGCCTCCCCCATGCGCCCCCCTCCCAGAAACGCGACCCGGCGCTCTGGCAGACCAGCTCGACTGTCCGCTGGAGCGGCGTTCACCGGCGGAGGGCGTTCGAGACGAAGAACCAGACGTTCGCCGGGCGCTCGGCGAGCCTACGCGTGAGGTACGGATACCACTGCGTTCCATAGGGAACGTACTCACGCACAGGCTCGCCCCGCCCCGCCATCGTCGTCTGCAGGTCCCGGCGAATCCCGTAGAGCATCTGGAACTCGTACCGTTCCTGGGGGATGCCCCGAGCCTCGACGAACTCCCGGGCGCCCTGGATCAGCGATGGGTCATGCGTCGCGAAGTGAACAACCGACCCCGACATGAGCAAGGTCGCCGCCACCCGTGCGTAGTTCCTCCGAACGTCACTACGCCGGCGAAAGGCCACCTCCGGTGGCTCCAGGTAGGCGCCCTTCGCCATCCGCACGATGGCCCGGGGGCCCGCGATGCTCCGCGCGTCATCGGCCGTCCGGTACAGGTAGGCCTGCAGACAGACCCCGACATTCTCGTACCGCTCGCGAAGCCCGAGATAGACCTCCAGCGTCCGATCGACGTACTCACGCGCCTCCATGTCGATCATCACGAGCGTCGGAGGGCTCGTCTCGGCCGCGACCTCGAGAACTCGCTCGAGGTTCTCCAGGCACAGGTCGAGAGATACATCCAGGCCCAGCTGCGTCAACTTCACGGAGGTGTTGCAGTCGATGTGCGGAGATTCCCGGATCCTCTTGAGCGCCAGGATGTAGTGGTCGGCCGCCGCTGCGGCCGCGG
>JACDCJ010000194.1 GCA_013817655.1 Actinosomnolentus pattersoniae (SeqCode) | reverse complement strand
CCGCAAGACAGGCATCCAGGAGCGCGCGGGGGGACCTTCTTGTCTCGGCCTCGACCACGGCATTCAGGTAGTCGGGCTGCGGCGGGCCGACGGCGACCGTCTCGTAGACGCGCGAGGAGCGAACGACGGAGATGTCCGCGTGCGCGTTCAGAAGCTCGACGGAGCAACTTAGGTTCGAGAGCCGATCACCTAGGTTAGACCCGAGCCCCAGATACGTGCGGACCGTTCGCAATCGAGCGGTCACCTCGATCGGCCGGCAGGGCGGGCCCGTGGGCTCACCCGATCGTGGCGCTCGCGGCGATGTCCTCGACCTCGAGGGATGCGGCCGCCCGGGGCTTGTGAACGACGGCCGTGACGCCCGTGACCCCCCCGATCTCGAGGACGCCGCGAGCGACGTTCTGAGCGACGGTCTCCAGCAGGACTCCACTCGTCGCCTCCACCGCGTGCAGCGCCGCACCGACGAGGGCACGGTAGTCCGCAGTGGCGTCCAGGGAGTCGCCGGACACCTGAACCGTGACGTCCAGGTCGACCACAAAGTCCTGTGCCTCCTCGGCCTCACCCCGGTTCGCCCCGTGCCGCCCTCGGGCCGAGATGCCCCTGATCGAGATCCTCGACTCAGCCACCCTCACTCCTCGCTCTCGCCTTGGCTTCGGGTATCTTCCGGAAGTCCCAGGACGCGATGTCGTCGGGGGTCAGGCGGAACCAGGCTCGGTCCCTCCACCGGTCATACGGCACCGGGCCGCCTCCCATGTACTTCTGGGACCACGATGCCTTGACGCGCTCGATGCGAGGATCGTCCTCGGCGCGC
The DNA here is from genome assembly GCA_013817655.1 of Actinosomnolentus pattersoniae (SeqCode). Classification (GTDB taxonomy): domain Bacteria; phylum Actinomycetota; class UBA4738; order UBA4738; family UBA4738; genus JACDCJ01. The sequence continues at coordinate 2,661 of JACDCJ010000194.1, read as the reverse complement.
TCGACCCTCCCTCGCAGCAGGACGCCTCGAAGCTCCTCGTAGAGTTCGCCGTCGTCCACGATGCCTGCGGCCCGATTGCTCGCTTCGATGTTCTCGACCGTGAGGTTGCCGAGCGTGCTGTTCAGGAAGATCGCGCCGTCGAGCCAGACGAACCACAGGGGAACGACCTGCGGATCGCCGTCGGGCGAGTTCGTCGCCAGCCGGATCGTCCGCTGCCGGTCGAGGTACCGCTGCATCTCCTCCTCGCCGAGAGACAGATCGAGCTTCGTCATCTCATCCTTCAGCTTCCTTGGGATCCGGCTCGAGGAACCGGTCGCCGGGCCGTTCGAGGAAGACCGGCACCGGCTCGGGAGACGTGTGCCGGTGCGACTCGCCCAGGTAACGGTAGCGGAGGAACTCGAAGATCATAGGACCCACCGTTTCCGGCGCGTCGAGGCTCACGAAGTGCGAGCAGCCCGGAAGCAGGGCGACGGTCGAGCCCGGGATCGACTCGCCGAGGCGTTCGGCGAGGTCCTTGGGAAGAAACGGATCCTCCTCGCCCCAGACGATGAACGTGGAAGATTCCAGGCTCGACAGCTCGCGTTCGCGCCCCGCCAGTCCCCTGCCGTCGATGCCGCGGGCCGCCCTAAAGAACGCATCGGGTTCGGAGGCCCAGGGGTCGAGGAACGAGCGGAGCATCGACTCGGCCAGCGGCCGCTCTCGCATCATGCCCCGGTCGAAGACCAGCCTGACGGACTCCTCCATCCGTGCCGGCGTCTCCTCTTCCGGCGTCACTCGCTGCAGCCCCCGCACGGGGTCCACGGGCCACGCATCGAAGCAGGCCGTGTCGAGCAGCACCATGGTCTTCACGCCACCCTCGAGCGCGAGGAGCATGGCGACGGCTCCCCCGATGTCGTGGCCCACCACGGCAAGCTCCCTTATCGCGAGATCCGCCAGGAGCTCTCGCACGTACCGAGCCTGGGCCACCGGGGAGAGATCCGCCGTAACACTTCGGTCGCTCTCACCGTAGCCAAGGAGATCCGGCGCCAGGACGCGCATCCGAGCGGACAGCAGCGCCGCCTCTCGGCGCCAGAGCAATGAGGACGTCGGGAATCCATGCAGCAGGAGTACCGGCGACCCCTCCCCCACATCGAGGTAGCTCAGCTCCCCGCCGGAGCTTCGGAAGCGCCGCCGTTCATCGCTCATCGCGTCGATGCGTCGTCGGCGGTCCGGATCGCATCGACGACCTTCACGACGCGGACCATCTCCCGCACGTCATGGACTCGGACGATGTGCGCCCCGTGTCCGGCCAGCCACGCCACGGCGCCGGCCGTCCCCTCCATCCGGTCGTCAACTTCGGCGTCGAGGACGAGCCCGATGAAGGACTTTCGGGATGGGCCGACTACGACGGGGCAACCGATCCGCTCCAAGGCCCTAACGTGGCGCATCAGCAGGAAGTTCTGCTGGGGGGTCTTCGCGAACCCCAGGCCGGGATCAACCGCAAGTCGATCGCGCTCGACGCCGGCGGCCTCGGCGGCGCTAACGCGGTCCTCGAGAAACCGGCCGACCTCCGCGAGAACGTCGTCGTATCGCGTCTGCTGCTGCATCGTCTTCGGGTCGCCCCGCATGTGCATGAGGACCATGCCCGCCCCCGCCTCGCGGACGACGTCGAATATCCCGGGAGCCCTCCCGGCCGCGGTGTCGTTCACCATCGTCGCGCCGGCCTCGAGCGCGGCGTGCGCCACACCCGTCTTGCGCGTGTCGATCGAGATGGGGATGTCGATCTCGACCGACAGACGCTTGACGACGGGAACGACTCGATCGCACTCCTCGGGTTCCGGCACGGGCTCCGACCCCGGCCGTGTGGACTCCCCCCCGACATCGATGATGTCCGCACCCTCCTGGGCCATCTCGATGCCGCGAGCCACTGCCGCCTCCGGATCGAGGAACCGGCCTCCGTCGGAGAACGAGTCAGGCGTAACGTTGAGCGCCCCCATCACGAGGGTCCGGGGCCCGCACGTCAAGGTTCGCGTTCCGACCCGCCAGACAAGGGCACGCTTGGGATTCACGGTCTCAATCGTAGACATTCCGAGTGCGGCGACCGGCGTGCCCGGGATCTCGGAGCTATCGCGAGGAACTGCTTGGATCAGCCCTCCGTGGGTAGGTCCGCTCCTCCTGGACCCGTCCATCCCGCCCCTTGATTCGAACGGAAGCTGCGGGCTGCCTTTTCGCCGCACTGATCGTCCGCTTGACGACCAGCTCTTTCGTCGCACCCTTCGCCACAGCTCGGGACGACCCCAACGCGGCGCCTCTCCAGCCACCCTTCGGATCAGGGGCGACCTCATAGACCTTGAGCTTCGGCCTCTCTTGCGCTGGCATCCTCGGCCCTCCTTCTCCTCATAGGGGAGGGAATCAGACCGCAGATCCTTCTTCGCCGTCAAGGTTGCGGAGATGCGGCACGACCCGTCTTCGGATCGACCTGGGGAAGAACCCTCAGTGCGATCCGCGACGAGCGAGGTCCAGGGCTTCGGCCCGCGTCCGGGCGTCGGTCCGGAACACCCCGCGGACCGCGGAGGTCACCGTCACGGCTCCCGGCTTCTTCACGCCCCGCATCGTCATGCACAGATGCTCCGCCTCGATGATCACGAAGACGCCCCGGGGCGAGAGCGCGCGGTCCAGCGC
>JACDCJ010000044.1 GCA_013817655.1 Actinosomnolentus pattersoniae (SeqCode) | reverse complement strand
CGAGACCGCCCGCTTCTTCGAGGAAGCAGTCTCGCTGGGTGCCGACCCCCGAGCCGCCGCCAACTGGATGACGGGAGACGTTGCGGGCGCCCTTCGGGAGTCGAAGCTCTCACTCACCGAGTCGAAGGTCACGCCCGCTCACCTCGCGGACCTGGTCCGGCTCGTTGCGGATCAGACGATCTCATCGGCCGGTGCGAAGGCGGCCCTGGCCGACGCGTTCGCCACGGGGGCTCCGATCGAGGACATCGTGGGGATGAAGGGACTGAGACAGGTCTCGGACACAGCGGCCCTCGACACCGTGATCGAGGAGGTGATCGCCGAGAACCCCGGTCCCGTCGAGCAGTTCCGCGGCGGGAAGGAGGGTGCCGTGAACGCCCTGGTCGGCCAGGTGATGCGCAAGACGAAGGGCGCGGCCAACCCGAAGGTCGCCGGCGACCTCCTCCGGCGTCGCCTCACCCATCGCTAGTCCGAAAAGAGGATCCGATCCACCGGGTGGGCGCGGCCCGGCGCCATCTGGGTGTTGGGCGGGCGCGAAAAACGCCGGTGATACGCTAGCCGGGCTCGGTCGGGCGCCGCGCCTCGCGCCAGGGAAGGAGACCATCACCGCCGTGGAGAAGCCCGAGATCATAATGGCTCCGGGACCGACTCCGGTCCCGCCACAGGTTTACCTCGCGCAGGGAAGCCCACTCGTCTATCACCGGGGTCCGGGCTACGGCGCGGTCCTGCGGGAGGTCACGGACAACCTCAAGACAATCCTGCGGACGTCCAACGATCTGCTCATCTTCGCGTCCTCGGGAACCGGAGGTCTGGAGTCGGCCGTCGCCAACCTCTTCTCGCCGGGAGACCGGGTCGTCGTCCCCGTTGCCGGATATTTCGGCGAGCGTTTCGCGAAGATCGCCAGGGCCTTTCACCTCGACGTCCGCGTGATCGATTACGAATGGGGACAGGCCGTCCGCGCCGGAGATGTAAGCACGGCCCTCGACGAGGCGCCCGCCAAGGCCGTCCTCATGCAGCAGAGCGAGACCTCGACGGGCGTCATCCACGACGTGGAGGCGGTCGGTGAAGTGACCCGCGATCGCGGGGTGTTGCTCGTCGCGGACGTCGTTTCCAGTCTCGGGGCGGTGCCGCTCGATTCGGACGGGTGGGGGGTCGACGTGGCCGTGGGCGGATCGCAGAAGGCGTTCTCGGCGACCCCCGGCCTCGCCTTCGTCTCCGTCTCGGATGCGGCCTGGGCGGCATCGAAGACGGCGACCAACCCCCGCTTCTACTTCGACTGGGCGGCATACAAGGCGTCCTACGAGCTGAAGAGCCCCGAGAACCCCTTCACGCCGGCGATCTCGCTGATGCTGGGCCTGCAGGTGGCGCTCCGCCTGCACATGGAGGAAGGGCCCCCAGAGGTGCTGAGCCGCCACCGGATCCTGTCGGAGGCCACGAAGGAGGGCGTCCGCGCCCTCGGCCTCGACCTGTTCGGCGAGCACCCGGAACGCGCGTGGGCGGTGACGGCTGTCAGGGCGCCCGAGGGCGTCGACGGCGACGAGCTGGTGGCGAAGGTCCGAGCGGACCACCGGATCATCCTCGCTCCCGGCCAGGGACCTCTCAAGGGGAAGGTCTTTCGCATCGGCCACCTCGGGTACTACGACATGTTCGACATCATCCGGTGCCTCGCGGCCCTTGAGCTGACGCTGGAGGAGATGGGGTACCCGGTGAAACGCGGCGCTGCGGTGGCCGCGGCCGAGGGCGTGTTCGCCTCGCGGTGAGCCGCGAATGAAGGTCCTGGTCACCGAGGCGCTGTCCGATACCGGCCTGGACCTGCTCCGCGCCGACTTCGACGTCGACGTGCGTCCTGACCTCGCGGAGAGCGGCCTTGCCGACGCGATGGGCGGCTACTCCGCGCTCGTCATCCGGTCCCAGACGAAGGTCACGGCCGACGTGATCGACCGGGCCGACGCCCTCACCGTGATCGGACGGGCGGGGATCGGGCTGGACAACGTGGACGTCGAGGCCGCCACGCGTCGTGGCGTCATGGTGGTGAACGCCCCGCAATCCAACATCGTTTCGGCGGCCGAGCACACCTTCGCCCTGCTCATGGCCCAGGCCCGGAACATCCCTCGGGCGGACGCGAGCGTGCGGGCGGGGCGGTGGGAGCGCACGCGCTTCCAGGGCGTCGAGCTTCACGGCAAGACGCTCGGCGTCATCGGGATGGGCCGCGTGGGCGCCATGGTCGCGCACCGGGCGCTCGCCTTCGGCATGCGGGTCGTCGCGCACGACCCCTACGTCTCGCGAGAAAGGGCGAAGCAGATGGGCGTCGAGCTGCTGCCCAACCTGGAGGGACTGCTGGTGCAGTCCGACATCGTCACGATCCACCTGCCTCGCACGCCGGAGACCGAGGGGCTCATCGGGCGTCGCGAGCTCGGGCTGATGAAGGAGGGAGCCCGGATCGTGAACACCGCCCGCGGCGGCATCGTGGATGAGACCGCGCTGGTCGAGGCGCTCAGGGACGGGCGCCTGGGCGGCGCCGCGCTCGACGTCTTCTCCATCGAGCCGCCTCCGCGGTCGCACCCGCTCCTGGCCTTCGAGCAGGTAGTCCTGACGCCGCACCTCGGAGCCTCGACTCGCGAGGCCCAGGACAAGACCGGCACGGCGATAGCGGAGATGGTGCGGCTCGCGCTTCGAGGCGAGTTCGTCCCCTACGCGGTGAACGTCTCGGCCGCCGGGGAGGTGTCGGATCTCGTCCGGGCGTTCCTGCCGCTCGCGGAGAAGCTGGGGGTCATCCTCACCGGCCTCGCGGAGGGCCCCGTTCGACGCCTGGAGGCCGAGTTCCTCGGCACCATTGCCGAGGAGGACACCCGCGTGCTCACGCTTGCGGGTTTGCGCGGGGCCCTCGCACACGTCGTGCACGAGCCGGTGTCGTTCGTGAACGCGCCCATCATCGCGCGTGAGCGGGGGATCGGGGTGTCCGAGACGCGGTCGAACCATTCCCGCGACTACGTCAACCTGCTCACGCTCCGCGCGGACACGGAGGCGGGCGAGGTTGCGCTCGCGGGGACGCTCGTCGGGCGCGGCCTCGAACGCCTTGTCCGGATCTTCGACTTCGACATCGACATGGCACCGGCCCGCCACATGGCCTTCTTCCTCTACGAGGACCGGCCCGGCGTGATCGGCACGGTGGGCTCACTCCTGGGTGAGGCCGATATCAACATCGCCAGCATGGAGGTGGGGCGAAAGGAGGCCGGAGGCCAGGCCCTGATGGGACTCACGGTGGACAGCCCCATCCCGCCGGCCGTCCTGACGAAGATCGAGGAAGCAGTGGGGGCCGAGCGCGCTCGCTCGCTGGTGGTCGACGTCTAGCTTCCGTGTGGCCGGGGCGCGTCCCCCGGTATCCTTGCGCTCAGCGAGCCCGGCGGTCCGGCTCCCCACCCTCCCGGGGGTTCGCCTCGACGACGAAGGAGGACATGTGCCGATTCCGCCGACCGAGAAGATCTGGATGGACGGAGAGCTCGTCGCGTGGGAGGACGCAACGATCCACGTCCTGACCCACGGCCTCCATTACGGAAGCGGGGTCTTCGAGGGGATCCGGGCATACCGGACGACACGCGGCCCCTCGGTCTTTCGGCTTACCGATCACATCCGGCGGCTGTTCCGATCGGCGCACGTCTATCACATGCAGATCCCGTTCTCCGCGGAGGAACTCTGCGACGCCACGGTGGAGACGATTCGCGCGAACGGCATGCAGGAGTGCTACATACGGCCCCTCGTGTACCGCGGCTACGGGGAGATGGGCCTGAACCCCCTGCCGGCTCCGGTGAACGTGAGCATCGCCGTGTGGCCCTGGGGCGTGTACCTGGGCGAGGAGTCCCTCGAGAGCGGAGTGAGGGCGAAGATCTCGTCTTGGAAGCGCACCGACCACAACGTCCTCCCGCCGGGCGCGAAGGCCACCGGGCAGTACATCGGCTCCGGTCTGGCCAAGGTCGAGGCCCTGCACGGCGGCTACGACGAGGCGATCCTGCTCAACCACGCCGGCTACGTGACGGACGGCTCGGGCGAGAACGTCTTCGTCGTGAAGGAGGGTGTGCTCTACACGCCGCCCTTCTCCGCGGGGTGTCTGGACGGCATCACGCGGGACTCGATCATGGTCGTCGCCCGCGACCAGGGCTACGAGGTCGTGGAGCGGAACCTGTCCCGTTTCGACCTCTATACCGCCGACGAGGCCTTCTTCACTGGGACGGCCGCCGAGGTGGCGCCGATCCGGGAGGTGGACGACCGTCCCATGGGCTTCAGCGGCCGGGGCCCGGTGACCAAGGAGCTCCAGGAGACGTTCTTCGCGGCCGCGAGGGGCGAGATCGATCGGTACGCGAGGTGGCTCACCCTCGTCGAGGACGCTCCATCGCACTGAGTCCCATCAGCCCGCCCCGCCGCCGGTACCGCCTCCTCCGCCCCCGCCGCCACTGCTGAACCCGCCCCCACTTCCGGTGCTGGACGACCACGACCCTCCGCCTCCGGAGCTGCGCGCCGCCCCCATTCCAGAAGCTATCGCCGCAAACCCGAGGGAGCGGACCGGGGCTGACGTTAACGAGTGGAAGTGCGTGAAGCCCGAGAAACCGGTCGCTCCAGGCCAGGGAGGAGGAAGCTGGGCCTCGGGAACCATCGCGCGAACTTGCTTCTCCACGCGCTTGGCCACGTCCAGGGCGATCGCGTATGCGGTCGCCGGCATGCACCCTCAGGCCTCGAGCGTCCGAATGGCTCGGTATTCCTGGGCGGTTCGGATGTAGGTTCGAGACCCCGGGCGGACGAGCCGCTCGATGTCCTCCTCCGTCAGCGTTCGAACCACCCGCGCCGGGTGGCCCACGAGAAGTGAGCGGGGACCGAAGGCTCGTCCTTCTCCCACGACGGCTCCGGCGCCGACCAGGGACTCCTCGCCGATCGTGGCGCGCGAGAGCACGATGGCCCCCATCCCGATCAGGCTCCCCCGTTCCACCTTGCAGCCGTGGACGACGGCCAGGTGCCCCACGGTGCAGTCATCGCCCACCTCGCACGGTGCTCCCGCGTCCCCGTGGAGGACGGCCCCGTCCTGGATGTTCGTGCGGGCGCCGACCAGTACCGGAGCGCTGTCCCCGCGAAGGACGGCGTTGAACCAGATGCTCGCCTGAGGACCGACCGTCACGTCCCCGACCAGGTGGGCGCCGGGCGCGACGAACGCGGTCGGATCGATAGTGGGGGAACTGTCGCGATAGGCGTACAGCGGCATGTCATGACCTCCGGTGCGTTGGCTCGGAAGCGAGGGCGAGCCCATGTACCATCTCACTCTCTGTGCTCGCGTCATCCCGCGCGCAAGCCTGTTCCCGAGAGGGGGATGTCATGCAGCAAACGCATCAAGGAACGAGGGTTCCGGCCGTGTGGAGGCCGCGGGGCCGGCGCCGGATCGCGATGGTTTCACTGTGCGTGGCCGTCGCGGCGGTCGCGGGCGCGTTCGCCGGCGTCTCGACCGCTGCCACGCCGGACGTCCGGCTCGCGAAGGGCTCCTACGTCCCTGGCGAAGTCCTTGTTCGCTTCCGCGACGGGGCCAGTGCGTCCGGCGTGGCCGCCGCGCACGCCTCCGCCGCCGCGACCGTGCTGCGGTCCTTCACATCGGTGTCCAACCTGCAGCTCGTCCGCCTCTCGGGCCTCAGCGTCGGCGGAGCGCTCGCGAAGTACCGGCAGCGCTCCGACGTCCTGTACGCCGAGCCGAATCAGATCTACCGGATCGACGACGTGGAGCTGACCCCGAACGACCCGTTCTACGCGAGCATGTACAACCTCAACAACACGGGCCAGACGGGTGGCACGCCGGACGCAGACATCGACGCCCTGGAGGCGTGGAACGTCACCACGGGAAGCAACGCCGTGTACGTGGGCGTGCTGGACACGGGGGTCGACTGGGATCACCCGGACCTCGTCAACAACACGAAGCCCAATGCGGCCGAGTGCAACGGCCAGGCGGGGCAGGACGACGATGCCAACGGGTACGTCGACGACTGCCACGGGATCGACCCGCTCAACGGGGACACGAACCCGATGGACGACAACGGCCACGGCACGCACACCTCGGGCACGATCGGCGCGATCGGCAACAACAACACCGGGGTCACCGGCATCAACTGGAACGTCCAGATCATCGCCTGCAAGACGCACGACCCCTCCGGGAACGGGGATGCGGCCGCGCTGGTCGAGTGCCTGCAGTACATGGAGATCATGAAGGCTCAGGGTAAGAACGTAGTGGCCACGAACAACTCATACGGCGGCTGCCCGGAGGCGTGCGGCTTCTCCCAGGCCCTCGAGGACGCGATCGCCAGCAACATGGACGAGGGCATCCTCTTCGTCGCCTCGGCCGGCAACGACGCGGCGAACAACGACACCACGCTCAAGTATCCGGCGGACTACTTCGTGCCGAACGTGATCGCCGTCGCCGCCACGGACGACGACGATCTCCTCGCGTCGTTCTCCAACTTCGGCACGAACACCGTGTCGGTGGGGGCGCCGGGCGTCAGCGTCCGCAGCACCGTCTGGAACAACAGCTACACGTACCTCTCGGGAACCTCGATGGCGGGCCCGCACGTCGCCGGGATCGCCGGCCTCCTCGCCGCCCAGGATCCCTCGCGGACCTGGAGCGCGATCCGGAACCTCATCCTGGCCGGCGGCGACCCCAAGGCCTCCCTGACCACCAAGACGATCACCGGGCGTCGCGTCAACGCGAACGGGTCCCTCACGTGCGCGAGGCGGAAGGTCTCCGGACCGCTGCGGCCGCTCCCTACGGTGGATGGACAGGACCCGATCATCGTCGCGGCGCTGAACATCAACTGCGCGCGAGGGGCGCGGGCGCCGACCGTCACCATCACCCCCGGCAACACCGTCATCCAGCTGAAGGACGACGGCCGGGGGGCGGACCTTGCCGGGCGCGACGGCATCTTCTCCGGCAGGTGGAACCTCTTGCCCTGCGACCCTGGGGCGTACACGCTGACCTACTCGAACGGCAAGCAGGACACAACGACCGTCACTTGCTGATCCGCTGAGGATCGCGCTGAGGGGGCAAAAGGCCCCGGGCCGCTGACCCGGGGCCTTTTGCTAGCCTCCTGCCCCATGAGGTTGTTGCGGTTCCGACAGGGCGACCGGATCGCCGTGGGCACCGCTGACGGAGACCGCCTCCGGCCCCTGCGCGGGACCTTCTTCGAGAATCCCCTGCCGACGGGCGAGGACGTTCCGCTGGACAAGGTTCGGCTGCTCGCGCCGGTCCTGCCGTCGAAAGTGGTCGCCGTCGGGAAGAACTACATGGAGCACGCGGTGGAGATGGGTGGTGAGGTCCCGGAGGAGCCGCTCATCTTCCTCAAGCCCTCGACCACGGTCATCGGTCCCGGAGACGGGATCCCATACCCTTCCGTCTCCCGGCGCGTGGATCATGAAGGGGAGCTCGCCATCGTTATCGGCAGAGTCGCGCGACGGGTGAGGGCAGAGGACGCGGGACGGGTGATCCTCGGCTACACCTGTGCCAACGACGTGACGGCCCGGGACCTGCAGCGCAAGGACGGCCAGTTCACCCGGGGAAAGGGGTTCGACGGCTTCTGCCCCCTGGGCCCCTGGATCGAGACGGAGCTCGACCCGGCGGACGTCTCGGTCGAGTGCAGGGTCAACGGCGAGACGCGCCAGGCTGCTCGGACGTCGCAGCTGGCATTCGGTCCGGGCGTCCTGATCGAGTTCGTCAGCCGGGTGATGACGCTCCTCCCCGGGGACGTGATCCTCACCGGCACGCCGGCCGGCGTCGGGCCGCTCAGCATCGGCGATCTGGTGGAGGTCGAGATCGAGGGGATCGGTACGCTTGCCAACGAGGTGGTGGACGGTGGCTGAGGCTCCCCGCCCCCTCGGCGAGTCCGTTCGATGCCGGATCGCCCCCGCTCCCACCGGCTACCTCCACGTCGGCAACGCGAGGGCCGCACTGTACAACTGGCTTTTCGCCCGGCATTCGGGGGGCACCTTCGTCCTCCGGATCGAGGACACCGACCGCGTGCGATCCACCGATGAGGCGATCGGGATCGTGATGGGGTCGCTTCGCTGGCTGGGCCTCGACTGGGACGAGGGCCCCGAGGTCGGCGGTCCCTACGGCCCGTACCGCCAGACCGAGCGATTGCATCGCTACACAGAGGTGACCGACCGGTTCCTGGCCGGCGGGAGCGCCTACGCCTGCTACTGCACCCCCGGAGAGCTGGAGGAGCGACGGCGGTTGGCGCGCGCGCGGGGCGAGCCGCCCGGCTACGACGGCCGCTGCCGCAACCTGAGCGAGGCGGAGCGCGCGGCCTTCGAGGCGGAGGGCAGGCAACGGGCGGTGCGGTTCGCGATGCCCGAGGAGGACGTCACCGTTCACGACCTCATTCGGGGGGAGGCTCATTTCCGGGCGAACGACCTTCGTGACTTCGTCATTCTGCGAAGCGACGGCACCCCGACCTACCTGCTCGCGGCGGCCGTCGACGATGTGCAGATGCACATGACCCACGTCATCCGCGGGGAGGATCTGCTCCCCTCCACACCCCGACAGCTCAAGATCATCGAGGCCCTCGGTGCCGAGCCTCCCGCCTACGCGCACCTTCCCCTAGTCGTCGGGGCTGACCGCCAGCCGCTGTCGAAGCGCCACGGCTCAGTCGCCGTGGAGTGGTTCAAGGAGCGCGGCTTTCTACCGGAGGCGCTGGTGAACTACCTCGCCCTCCTCGGCTGGTCCTACGACGAAACGACGACCTTCTTCAGCCGGGACGAGCTGGTGGATCGGTTCGACCTGAGCCGCGTCTCGCACAACCCGGCCGCCTTCGACATGCAGAAGCTGGAGTGGATGAACGGCCACTACATCCGCGAGGCAACCGATACCCGTCTCACCGAGGTGGTGACCGAGGCCCTCCGGGGCGGCGCGCTCGTGCCCGACCCTTCGGTGGTTGCGGCCGCCATCCCTCTGGTGAGGGAGCGCATGTCCACCATCGAGGAGGGCGGGCGGCTTCTGCGGTTCCTCTTCACCGACGACGTCGTTCCCGACGAGAAGGCCGCGAACGCCATCTCCAAGGCCGGCGTTGGCTTCCTTCGCGAGGCGGCATCCCGACTGGAGGCGGTTGAGGACTGGACGGCCGAGGAGATCAAGCGCGTTCTGATCCTGTTCCAGGAGGACTCTCACATGTCCCGCCGCGATGCGTTCGCGCCCATTCGAGCCGCCGTGACGGGCTCGACGGTCTCGCCCCCCCTCTACGAGTCGATCGAGCTGTTGGGCAGGGACCGCACGCTCGCCCGGCTACGCTCCACCGGCGCCTGACGCCCTGCGTCCGGCAAGGTAGCCGCCCTGAGGCGACTCAGGCAGGCGCATCCTCGCGCAGAACCTCGCGCATCTCCGAAGCCGCCGTCTCCGGAGGCACGGGGTTGATGCTCATCCCCGAGCCGAGCTCGAATCCCGCCGCGGTGGTCAGGCGAGGGAGCACCTTGATGTGCCAGGAGAACCAGCGACCGGCCTGCTCGCCCGCCGGGGCCGACGCGACCAAGACGTTGAAGTCTGGATCGTCGTTCGTGAGCCGCACCGCCCGCAGCGTGCGCCTCAGCAGCCAGGCGAGGTCCGGGACGTCCACGTCCCGGAGCTGTGCGAAGGACGGCTGCGGTGCCGTGGGGGCGATCCACGTCTCGAACGGTCCGGGCGCCGCGAAGGGTACGAAGGCCACGAACGTCCCCCGCTCCTCGACGACCCGTTCGCCGGCCGTCCGTTCGGAGCGGATCAGGTCGTCGTACAGCCGCCGGCCGGTGTTCTCGAAGTAATCTTTCGCGACCTCGAAGCGCCGCTGGACCTCCGGGGGAATCACCGGGGTGGCGACCACCTGAGAGTGCGGATGGTTCAGCGACGTCCCGGCCATGGGCCCGGCGTTCTTGAACACGACCACCGCGCCCGTCTGCTTCCGGCTCTCGAGGTCGCGGTATCGCTGGCGCCAGGCGAGGAGGACGGCCCCGACGTCCTCGACGGGCATCTCGTCCAGTCGCGCGTTGTGGCGAGGGGACTCGATGATCACCTCGTGGGCGCCGACGCCGGGCCGCTCCCGGAACAGGCCCGACCCGTTCCCGTCGGCGGCGCCGTCTCCCCCCAGCGCGGGATAGAGGTTGCCGACCACACGGACGTGCCACCCGGCGCCGTTCGAGATCCGGTGGACCTCCGGCGGGGTCATGCTCTCGTTTCCCGGGCAGAACGGGCAGTTGGGGTCGTGCTCCGGCTGATCGGGCGCCCGAACGATAACGGCGAAGTGGGGGCGCGCCGCCCGCCGGGGGGCCACGATCGTCCAGGCTCGGGTGGTTGGGTCCTGTCTCAGGGTGGACATATGCGCGCCGAAGGATAACGGCTCCGGGCGGCGAGGCAACCACCGAGCCATCCACCACCAGCTCCGTCCGCAGTTTCCTGATCGCGACTGGTAGTCCCAACGGGGTTCGAACCCGTGTCTCCACCTTGAGAGGGTGGTGTCCTGGGCCTCTAGACGATGGGACCGGTTGACGCGGCCAGCGATTATCCCAGGGCTGCGCCGCCGGCGGCACGCGGTTCGGCCGTGCCGCTACTATCCCGGACGTGATCGCCGTCGTGCCACGCTCGTGAGCAGCCCGTTCGGACCGTTGGTCCTCGTCGTCAACCCCGTCTCGGGTCGGGGGAAGGTGGGCCGGGAGCTGCCCGAGGTGGAACGGTCGCTGAGCTCCCTGGACCTTCGGTACCGGGTGGTTCGCACGGGCGGTCCCGGCGACGCGACACGGGCGGCGCGAGACGCGCTCGAGGGCGGGGAGCGCTTCGTCGTCGCAATGGGAGGGGACGGCACCGTCCACGAGGTCGTGAACGGCATGCTCCGAGAGGACCGGCCCTTCGCCGACGGGGCGGTGCTCGGCGTGATCGCCGCCGGGTCGGGCTGCGATTTCGTGCGGACGTTCGGCCTTCCCGGCGACGCCGTCCGCGCGGCGGGCCACCTCGCAGGGGAGAACACAATGCCGCTCGACGTGGGGAAGGTGACGTACGCGGACGACGACGGCGCGCGCCTCACCCGGTACTTCCCCAACATCGCCGAGGCGGGCTTGGGCGGGTCCGTTGTTGCGCGCGCCGAGCGGCTGCCCAGGTTCTTCGGCCGCTCGCGGTACTTCTTCGGCT
>JACDCJ010000043.1 GCA_013817655.1 Actinosomnolentus pattersoniae (SeqCode) | reverse complement strand
CAGTCCTCGGCCACGAAGGCACGGGGGTCCTCGATCACCTCCACGCGCATGACGAGGGTCCGAAACCGGGGCCCCGGTGGCCCTATTCCGCCATGGAAGCGGCGAGCCTGCCCTCCGGCTCCAGGAAGAAGACGCTGTGGTGGTACGTCATGAGCGTCGGCCAGCGGGGTCGGTAGGACTCGACGTGGACCGCCCGCATCCCGTGCTCCAAGAACACGTCCAGCCACTCGGGCACCGAACGGAACGCGAACGGGGTCGGAACCCCGTGTCGCAGGTTCAGCACCTTGTCCCAGGCGACGTTGAAGGCGTGGTCGACGCGGCCGAAGGGGGTGTCCTCAGCCACGACGAGGCGGCGCCGCATCAGCCGGATTGCCTCCGCGACGATCTTGCTCTGCGCCTCGTACCGGTTGTGGTGGAGGGCGAAGAGCAGGAGTACGACGTCGAAGGAGCGATCCTCGGCCGGGACGTGGAAGGGATCGTCCATGGCGAGGAACGGGAATTCTCGCTGCCGGTTCGAGTACGGCACGACGTCCGCGAGCGTGGGCCGCACGCCTGCCCTCCGAGCGAGCCACAAGCTGACCCGGCCCGTGCCGGCCCCCAGATCGAGGACGGTGTCCCCTGCCTCGAGGTGCGGCGCGACGCGGCGGCCCACCTCGTTCTCGCGCAGGGACATCAGTGAGGCGCGTCTCCTGTGGCGTCTCCGGCGCCGCTCAGCGCCTCCTGGAACACGTCCCACGCCAGGACGGCGCACTTGATCCGGGCCGGATACTTCCGGACGCCGGTGAGGGAGACGAGGTCGCCGAAGGTGTCCTCGTCCGGTTCCACGGAGCCGGCCATCATCGCGCGGAAGCGGACCGCCACGTCCTGCGCCTCGTTCAGGGGTCGACCCGTCGCCGCCTCCACCAGCATGGAGGCGCTCGCGATGCTGATGGAGCACCCGGACCCCTCGAAACCGAGGTCGGCAACAGCCCCGTCCTCGAGGTGAGCGTAGATGGTGATCTCGTCCCCACACAGCGGGTTGTTCCTGGAGCAGGACAGCTCCGCCCCGGGCACCGCGCGCTTTCCCCTCGGGTTCTTGTAGTGGTCCAGGATCACTTCCTGGTACAGCTGCTCGAGCGCCACGATCATCTGCCTCCGGCACTCATCGTAATCGGCGGGCGCTCACGCGGTCCGGAATAGCCGCTCCGCCACCCGCAACGCGTCGATGAGCGCGTCCACCTCATCGGGGGTGTTGTAGATGTAGAAGGAAGCCCGCGCGGTGGCCGGTACCCCGAGCACGCGCATGAGGGGCTGAGCGCAGTGGTGGCCGGCGCGGATGGCGACTCCTTCCTGGTCGAGCACCGTCGCCAGATCGTGCGGATGGATGTCCTTGAACCAGAAGGAGATGGCCCCGCTGCGCACGGACGGATCGGTCGGCCCGAAGATGCGGGCGCCGGCGTCGAGGAGCCGTTCCATCGCATAGGCGGTGATGCGCTCCTCGTGGGCCCTGACGTTCTCCATGCCCAGCGCCCCCAGGTAGTCGATGGCGGCGGCGAGCCCGACCTCCTGAGCGATGTTCATCGTGCCGGCCTCGAACTTCCACGGGACATCGGCCCAGGTCGCCCGGTCCCAGTACACCTCGCGGATCATCTCGCCGCCGCCCATGAACGGGTCCATCTGCTCCAGCAGCTCACGACGGCCGTACAGTCCCCCCGAGGCCGTCGGTCCGAGCATCTTGTGGCCGGACACCGTCAGGAAGTCCACGTCGAGGTCCACGACGTCGACCGGCAGATGGGGCACGAGCTGCGCGCCGTCCACCACCAGGACAGCACCCGCGGCGTGAGCGGCGTCGGCCAGCCGTCGAAGCGGCGGGATCGTGCCGAGGACGTTCGACATCCCGGTGACGGAGAAGATCTTCGTCCGGTGGGTGAGGAACGAGCCGAGGGCGTCGAGCTCGAGGGTTCCGTCCTCACGGATGGGCAGATGCCGGACCGTCGCGCCGGTCGCCTGGGCCAGGAGGAGCCACGGGATCATGTTCGAGTGGTGCTCCATCTGGGTGAGGAGCACCTCGTCCCCCTCCTTCAGAACCTTGCGGCCGTAGGCGTGCGCGACGAGGTTGATCGACTCGGTCGTCCCCCTGTTGAAGACGATGCACGCGGGGTCGGGGGCGCCGACAAAGGCTGCGAGCTTCGCCCGCGCGCCCTCGAACAGGGCGGTGGCCTCCTCGCCAAGCGTGTCGACGCCTCGGTGCGCGTTCGCGTTGTGCTGCTCGTAGAACTCGACGAGCGCCTGGATCACCTGACGCGGCTTCTGGGTGGTGGCGGCGCTGTTCAGGTAGACCAGGGGACGGCCGTGAACCTCCCTGCGCAGGATGGGGAAGTCGGCTCTGATCCGCTCGACGTCGAGCGCGGCGGCATGTTCGGCGACCCGTGCCATCAGCCCTCCCCCAGCTCCTTGCGCAGACCCTCGTAGCCCTTCTTCTCGAGCTCGTGCGCCAGCTCCGGTCCGCCGGAGGAGACGATCCGGCCGTCCATCATTACGTGGATGTGATCCGGCGTGATGTAGTTCAACATGCGCTGGTAATGCGTGATTAGCAGCACGCCGAGGTTCGGGCCGATGAGCTGCTGGATGCCGGTCGCGACGGCCTTAAGCGAGTCGATGTCGAGGCCCGAGTCCGTCTCGTCGAGGATGGCGATCTCCGGCTCGAGCACCGCCAGCTGCAGCACCTCGTTCTTCTTCTTCTCGCCGCCCGAGAACCCCTGGTTCACATAGCGGTTGACCATGGCGTCCTCGACGCCCAGCATGTTCATCTTCTCCTTCAGCCGCTTGCGGAATGCGAGCGCCGAGATCTGCTCGCTCTTCACGGCGTTGTACGCCGACCGAAGGAAGTTCACGACGGAGACCCCCGGGATCTCGGTGGGGTACTGGAACGCGAGGAACAGGCCGAGCTGCGCACGGCGGTCGGCGCTGAGGCCCGTGATGTCCTGCCCCCGGAAGAGGACCTGCCCGGCGGTCAGCTCGTATCCGGGCCGCCCCATCAGGACGTTCGCGAGCGTCGACTTGCCCGAGCCGTTCGGCCCCATTAGCGCGTGCACCTCGCCCTGACGCACGACGAGGTCGATGCCCTTCAGGATCTCCTTGCCCTCTACCCGCGCCCGCAGCCCGCTGATCTCGAGCGCCGCGGTCTCGGTCCTCTTCACCGACTCCCGCACCGTCTGCATTTGCTCCACCTGGTCCACCTACCTGTCCTGTAGCTCGATGAGAATCGCGTCGCCCTCGACCTTCACCGGAAAGGTGGGGACCGGCAGCGTCGCCGGCAGCGAGCGCGGCCTGCCGCTGCGAAGGTCGAACGTGGACCCGTGCCGCGGGCACTCGATCGTCGCGTCGTCCACGTCGACCTCCCCCTCGGACAGCGACGCTTCGGCGTGGGAGCAGATGTCGTCCACGGCGAGGAACGTCCCGTCGCCGAGGTTCGCCACGGCGATCTCCACGCGATCCGCGACGAAACGGCGCACCTCGCCCTCCGGGATGTCGCTCGTCTTTCCTATCTCAAACAGCATGGGCCTCGGCCCCCCGCCCGGAAAGTCGCTCCGAGGCCTCACGTTCCAACTCTGTGGCGATCGTGGCCTCGAGGCTCCCGCGGACCTCCTGGAGCGTGACACGATCCAGGACCTCCTGGAAGAACCCGGTCACGACCAGTCGCTGGGCCTCCGCCTCGGGGATCCCCCGGCTCCGGATGTAGAACAGGGTGTCCTCGTCGACCGGCCCGACGCTCGCCGCGTGTCCGCAGCGGACGGGGTCGTTCGATAGGATCTCGAGGTTCGGGATGGAGTCCGCCTTGGCTCGCTCGGACAGCAGGATGTTCCGGTTCGTCTGGTACGCGTCGCACTGGTGCGCGCCCTGACGGATGATGACGTTCCCGGAGTAGATCGCCCTCGCCTGCCCCCTCAGGGCACCCTTGTACAGCAGGTCGCTCGACGTTCGGGATCCCACGTGGTCCTGGATCGAGCGATGGTCGAAGTGCTGATCACTCCTCCCGAAGTAGACGCCGAGCATCTCGCTCGACCCTCCGTCGCCGAGCAGGATGGTCTCGGCCTCCGAGCGCGCCAGCGAGGCCCCGAACGCCACGGCCAGCGATCGAACCTCGGCGTCTCGTTCGACGTGGGCGCGCTGGACGGACAGATGCGTGACGCCGCTCCCCCACTCCTGGAGGGCGACGTAGCGGAGCCGCGAACCCGGCCCGGCGAACAGCTCGACGACCGCGTTCGAGAACACGCGCTCGAGGTCCGGGGAGACGTATCGATCGATGAAGGTGAGGCTCGAGCCTTCCTCCAGCACGACGAGCGTGTGCGGGAAGACCGCGAGAGCGTCGGCGTCCACGTAGGTGAGCGCCTGCAGGGGGAAGCGGACGTCCACCCCGGCCGGAACGTGGACGAAGGTGCCCCCCGTCCGGAAGGCCCCATGCATCGCCGTGAAGCGCGTCCGAACGGTGGGAACAGCGTGGTGAAGCCGCTCCTCCAGCAAATCGGGGTGTGTCGTGACCGCGTCGTCCAGTGAGGTGAAGGTGACCCCCCGGGCCCTCGCCTCGGGGTCGAGATGCGCAGTCACGAGGGTGGAGTTGTGCTGGATCGAGAGGCCGGACCGCTCGCCGATCTCGCCGGCCGCCTCGAGCAGCTCGGGGGCCACTCCGTCCAGGTTCTCGGCGAACGGTTCCTCGGCGGAGGGCAGGAAGCTCGAGAGGTCGAAGTCGCGGAGGTCCGTGTAACGCCATTCCTCGGTCTCGGGAGAGGGCATCGGCATCGCCTGGAACTGCTCGAAGGCCCGCTCGCGAACGCCATCGGGCGCGCCGCCCCGCTCGAGGAGCCGACGCAGCGTCGCCTCGTCGAATCCCGTGCTCGTCGTGACCGCTGCCATGGATGCCGATCTCTCGAAGTGATTGGGTGGCTCGGATTGAATTCTATCAACCCGATAGGATTCGCCTTTCGAGATCGACGACGGCCGGCTCGGCCCCCAGTCTCCGGAAGATGGCCAGAGCGGCCTCGAAGTGCCCTCGCGAGTCGTCGGGACGGTCGAGCCGGGCCAGGCATCGGCCCGTGCCGAAGCGCGCGTGGGCCTCCTCGAGCGCGTGGCCGAACCCCGCCCAGCGCCCGGCGGCGTCCTCGTACGACTCCACGGCCTGGCCCAGCCTCCCCTGCGCCTCGTTCAGGACCGCCCGGGCGGTGAAGCGGGCCAGCCGGTACCGCTCGAGGCGGAACTCGGCGGTGTCCTCGAGCAGGCGCTCGGCCAGCTCCACGGCTCCCGCCCAGACGGCCAGGCGGACCAGATGGGGAAGGTCCCCGGCGCGAAGGATCGGCTCGGATCGCGTCGTCTCGAGCGCCTCCTCGACGAGCGCGACGGTGCCGGCGCGGTCTCCCGATGCCTGGCGTGCCACCCCGGCCGCGATGAGCGCCCACAGCAGGACCGGCGCGTCGTCCAGCGGCCGCGCCCCCTCCACGATGGATTCGCAGAGGCCACGAGCCTGCGCTCCCCGCCGGTGGGCGAGGACGGCGGCCCGATCCGCCTCGGCGAAGACCTCGTCGTAGCCCGAGCCCTGCCGGCGGGCCTCGTCGACGACCTCCTCGCCGAGGCGAAGCACCTCGTCCCACTCGCCGACCTCGAAGAGAGCGGTCAGCGTCCCGCTCTTCAGCGCCATCACCATCTCGCGGAGGCCGCGAGCTTCGGCGAACGCCACCGCCTCTCGCAGCACGTCGAGGGCGGCCCGGGAGCCCTCGACGTGCGTCAGGCAGCTCCCCAGGTTGTTGTAGGCGATCGCCGCGGACCTGGCCATCCCGAGTGAGAGCAGCGCGGAGAGGGCCTCACGCTGCTCGGCGACCCCGGCCGGATCCCCCTGAACCGCCCTGGCGTAGCCACGGAATCCCTTCGCGCGGGCCGCGGCTCCCCCTTCTCCAACCGCCTCGGCGAGGTGGATGGCGCGATCCGCCACCCGGTGCACCTCCTGGTAGCGCCCCGAGATCATCAGGCTGCCGGCGTTCGTCGCCAGCGCTCGCGCCAGCTCGGGACCCGGGGGATAGCCGGAGAGCAGCTCGATGGCTTCCGACATGAGTGCCCGCCCGGCGGCCGAGTCGCCGCGGTATTCGAGCACGACCGAGCGTCGCACCATCGCGTCCGCCGCCGCTCGAAGGTCTCCCTGTCCCCGAAGTCCGGCGATCGCCTCGTCGTAACGTCGCTCGGCCTCCTCGAGCCGGCCAAGCTGAAAGGCGGCCTCCGCCAGGCTGGCGAGGACACGGGCCACGTCGGGATGGGCCGCTGGGGTCAGCTCCAGAGCCTTCCGGAGCTGCTCCTCGGCCTTGGCGACGTCCAGGGTCATGGTGCGCGCGGCGGCGACCCGAAGGTACCGGCCTGCCATGGCCTCCAGGTCCTCGAGCCCCCCGATTTCCCCGACCGCCCGGTACAGCTCGATCGCGCTGATCGCGTGATGGACGAGGATCTCCGCCAGGTCCCCGATCCGCTCACCGGCGATCGATTCCAGCCAGGCGGCCACCCTGCGGTGCTTGAGGGCGCGCGGAGCCCGCGGGATCTGTCCGTACGAGACGTCGCGCACCAGCGCGTGCCAGAAGGCGAACTCGGGCTGGTCACGCATGCTCGTGGCCGTCGCCGAGCGCACGAGCTCCTTCTTCTCGAGCTCGTAGAGGTCCTCCCGCACGCCACCCTCGTCCGCCTCGCCGACGAAGGCGACCGCGCCGGACCAGAAGACCCGCCCGATGACCGACGCGTCCTGGAGCAGCATCTTTCGCTCGCGCGGAAGGGTGTCGAGCCGCGCGGCGATGAGCGCTTGGACGGTCTCCGGAAACTCCAGGCCGTCGAGGTCCGCGACGAGCCGGCCGGAGCCGTCCACCAGCCCCCTGTCCTGCAGGGCTCTCGCGAACTCCTCCGCGTACAGGGGGTTTCCGCCGGAGCGGTCTCTCAGCAAGGCCTCCGCCTCGGGCCGAAGGGAGGTCGCCCGGAGGAGACCGGACACCAGGGCAGAGGTCTCGTCCTCAGTGAGCGGCGGGAGCGAGAGGGTCGTCGCGTTGCGCATCCCGGCTCCCCATGCGGGGCTGCGGTCGTACAGCTCGGGGCGGGCCGTCGCGATGACCAGGAGGGGGGCGTCCGACGCTCGCTGGGCGAGATGCTCGAGGAACGAGAGCATCGCCGGGTCCGCCCAGTGGATGTCCTCGAACACCGTCACCAGGGGATGAGCGTTCGCGAGGGCCTCGAGGAACCTCCGCCAGGCCGTGAAGGCTTCGTCGCGCTCCACCGGAGGACCGGGCGCCGAGCCGGACGCCCCCCGAAGGGCCGCCTCCCCACCGGCCAAAGGCGCGAGGCGCTCGCGCAACCAGCTCCGATCGGTGGGGTCCTGGATCAGGCCTTCCAGGACTTCCGAGAGCTTCCGGCTCCGGTCCTCGGCCGAATCGGACTCCAGGATCGAGGCCTGCTCCTTCACGATCTCGCCCAGAGCCCAGAAGGTGATCCCCTCGCCGTAGGGGAGGCACCGGCCCCGCCTCCACAGCACCTCGGTGTCGGGCGCGAGCCGCGGCACGGCCGTGGCGAGCTCGGCGACCAGACGGCTCTTCCCGACCCCGGGCTCGCCGAGCACCGTCACCAGCTGGACGGCCCGCTGCCCGAGCGCGCGAAGGAAGGTCTGCTCGAGAAGGGTCCGCTCCAGTTCCCGGCCAACGAAGGGCGTCGTGCCCGGGCGCTCCGAGATGGTGGGAAGGGCGCGGATGCCGACGGCTCGCCAGACGCGCAGAGGCTCGACCTTGCCCTTGGCGGTGACGGGGTCCGCCTCCTCGTACCGGACCGCCCCGCGGGTCGCCCGGAACGTCGCCTCGCCGACGAGGACGCCGCCGACAGGTGCCGCCGTCTGGAGTCGCGATGCCGTGTTGACGACGTCGCCGGCCACGTTCTCCCCCTCCTGCACCCCGCTCGAGAGCGTGACGACGGCCTCGCCGGTGTTGACGCCGATGCGAACGGCCAGCGGATCGCTTTCCCGCCGTTCGTTCACCGCCCGGATCCCCTCGAGGATGCGCAGAGCCGCCCGCACGGCTCGCTCGGCGTCGTCCTCATGAGCGACGGGAGAACCGAAGACGCCCATGGCGGCGTCGCCGATGAACTTGTCCAGGGTCCCTCCGTATCGCTCGATCTCGGCCTTCGCGAGCGAGTGGAAGGGCCGGAGGATGGCCCGGACGTCCTCGGGGTCGGCGCCGTCGGACCACGCGGTGAAGCCCACCAGATCGCAGAACAGGATCGTTACGATCTTCCGTTCCGCTCGAGGCTCGGGCGCGGCGGCGAGCGGGCTTCCGCACCGCGGACAGAACTGAAACCCCTCCGGGTTCTCCTGCCCGCAGCTCCCGCAGACCATTACGAAAGCCGAGCGTACACGGAGGCCGTTGGCCCGCAGCGCCGAGGACGAGGAGAAGGGCTGATCACACCATCGACTGGTCGGTCGGTCCTCCTGCCCCCAGGCGCAGTCTTCGGTCCGCCGCCGCAAGGCGCTCGACCGCCTCCTCGAGGGCGTGGGCCGGCTGGGTGTAGGGCAACCGCACCCGGCGGTTGAGCGTCCCGTCCACACTGAACGTGCTTCCGGGGATGAGGCGCACGCCGCCGGCATCCGCCGCATACACCAGTGCTTCGGCGTCCGCTCCACCGAGCTCGGCCCACAGGCACAGCCCGCCACGCGGCAGGCGAAACCGCCAGGCAGGCAGGTCTCGGTGAAGCGCCCCGACCAGAGCGTCGCGGCGCGATGTGAGAAGGCCTCGGCGCTCGGCCAGAACGCTCTCCCCCATCCGCAGCAGGTGCTCGGCGACCAGCTGCTCCAGCACGGGTGTCGAGAGATCCAGGCCGGCCCGTGCGCGGGCCAGCCGGTGTGCGAGCGCCGTGGTGCAGCGAATCCACCCGACCCGCAGCCCTCCCCAGTACGCCTTGCTCATGGACCCGATGCTGATCACCCTGCCCTCCCGATCGTGGGCGGCCAGGGGCCTGGGCGTGGCACGCCATGGCTCCAGGTCGATCTGGGCGAAGGTCTCATCGACGATCACGTGAGAGCCCGCGCGAGCCGCGGCGGCCACCACGGCAGCGCGCTCGCCATCGGTCATGAGAAAGCCGGTGGGATTCTGGAAGTCGCAGATCAGGTACGCGAGTCGTGGCACCGCCGTGCGCCAGAGCGAGGCCATCATCTCGACGTCCCATCCATCGTCCCGCATCGAGGCCGGAACGAAGCGGATGCGTGCGCGACGCAACGCCTCGAACGCGTTGGGATAGCTCGGTTCCTCGATGAGGACGGGATCGCCGGGTCCGACCAGCACGTGAAGGAGAAGCGTCAGCGCGTGCTGCGCGCCGGAGGTGATGACGATCTGCTCCTCGCTCGTCGGCAGCCCGCGTTCGTCGAAGTGGTTGGCGACGACACGCCGAAGCGAGGGCACGCCGCTCGGGTCGTACCCGGAGCCGCCGAGGAAGCCGGTGAGGTCGCGGGAGGCACGGCTCACCGCCTCCATCATCGCGCCGGGCGCCGGCATCGCCGCGATGGTCAGGTCGATGGAGCCCGGGCCGGCCGATACGCCTTCCCCCCCGGCCACCTCCCGGTCGACCGCCCCGCCCGTGGGAAGGGCGATGTGGCTGCCCGAGCCACGGCGACTCTCCACGTATCCCTCGTCACGAAGGAGGTCGTAGGCCGCGGTCGTGGTGGTCCTGCTGACGCCGAGGGCGATGGCGAGCGCGCGCTCCGAGGGGAGGCGGACGCGCAGCGGCAGCCGTCCGTCGAGGACGAGGGAACGAAGGGTCGCCGCAAGCGCCGCATAGCCCGGACCGCGTCGGCGCCACGGCCCCAGGAGCCGAACCATGTCGTCACCGGCGATCAGGGGTCTTGAGCCCACGATGCCATTTCTCCCTTATTGGCTATGGACTGTCAAGGCCACATGCGGGCATCATTGCCGGTGGCGTGGACATGGACGATCGACGGTGAACGGGGAAGCGCGGCCCAGGGCTGCCCCCGCGCCCAATTCGCCGTGGCCCCTGTGGGCCCGTTTCGCTCAGCTGCTGGGCGGGTTGCTGCTGTACGGAACGAGCGCGGCCCTGCAGGTCCGAAGCGGCCTCGGACTTGGCCCATGGGACGTGCTCCATCAGGGACTCTCGCGCAACACCGACCTGGGCATCGGAACGTGGTCCATCCTGGTCGGTGCCGCGGTGTTGCTCCTTTGGCTGCCGCTCCGCCAGCTGCCCGGAGTCGGAACCGTCTGCAACGTCGTCCTCGTGGGGCTGTCCCTCGATGCGGTCCTGCGCGTACTGCCCGTGCCGGATGCCGTCGGCGCGCGCTGGATGTTCCTGCTCGGCGGGATACTCCTGTGCGGGGTGGCGACGGGAGCGTACATCGGGGCCGCCCTCGGGCCGGGGCCGCGCGACGGGCTCATGGTCGGGCTGGCGGCCCGCGGCCACTCGATCAGGGTCGTGCGCACCGTCATCGAGCTGACGGTGCTGTTCGCGGGAGTGCTCCTGGGTGGCACCGTCGGCATCGGCACCGTGATCTACGCGGTGGCCATCGGCCCCCTCGCGCACGTCACGATCCCCGCCCTGTCAAGAGGCCGAGCCCAACGCGTGCGTCCCGGCCCCGGTGACGGGCGTTCGGGCACGGCCTCTTCCGCCGGGGGGAGGATAGCGTGCGCTTCGGACTGAAGGTCAATCAGCACCAGCTGGACTGGCCCGAGCTGCGGTCGCGCGTTCGGTACGCGGAAGAGCTCGGCTTCGACGGCGCGCTCATCTTCGACCACCTCAAGGCCCTTGACGGTGATCCGGACGGGCCGTGCATGGAGGGGTGGACCCTCCTGGCCGCCCTCGCCGCGTCCACCGAGCGGATCCGCCTGGGAGCCTTGGTCACGGGCGTGAACTTCCGGCATCCCTCCGTCCTCGCCGCCGAGGCCGTCACCGTCGATCACGTCTCCTCGGGACGCCTGGAGCTGGCGGTCGGCGCCGGCTCGTTCGAACAGGAGCACCGCGAGCTCGGGATCGAGTTCCCCGGTGCTCGCGAGCGGACCGAACGGCTGGAAGAGGCGGTTCGGCTCATGCGGCTGCTCATGACCGAGGACGATGCCAGCTTCGACGGCCGTCACTACCGGCTGGCCGGGGCGACGTACCGCCCCCGGCCCGTGCAGCGGCCTCATCCGCCCATCTGGATCGGCGCCGGCGGCGAACGGGCGACCATCCCCATCGC
>JACDCJ010000042.1 GCA_013817655.1 Actinosomnolentus pattersoniae (SeqCode) | reverse complement strand
CTACTACCTCGAGCAGGCGATCACATACAACGTGACGATAAAGCCTTCCGGTGACGTGAGCTCGGAGTACCGGATGACCCTGACCGGGGACGTACCTCCCGGGGAGCCACCCTCCATCGCCGGGCGGAACGGCTATGGGCTGAACGTCGCGATGGAGAGCCTGTACGTGCCCGAGCGCGCCCAGTTCACGAGCGTGGAGCCGACAGGGGAGATCGCCTTCGACACGCGGCCCGACGACTTCATCTCACACGAGGAGGCGGACTTCCTGGTCCTCACCCGGCCCGTGGAGGTTCGCCCCGACGATCCCCAGACCGTGGTCTTCCGATACGAGCTCCCCGACGTCGTGCGATCAACCGAGGCGGGAGACGTCTACGAGCTGCGGATCCAGCACCAGCCCATGGCCAACCCAGCGACCTTCGTCGTGAACGTGACGCTGCCGAAGGGAGCGGAGGTGGTCCCGACCGCCGGGTGGTCGGTGAGCGGCAACGTAGCCACCTACGACGGCACTTTGACGTCGGATCGCATCCTCACTCTGGTGTTCTGACCACTCAGAGCCACCAGAGCAGGGCCACGACCAGCAATACCACTCCCACGACGAGCGGCGCGACGACCCACGCGAGTCCCAGCCGCCCGCGAACCGGACCCAGCGAGCCCACCCTCGTCCACGGCTTGACCCCGGGTGGTCGAAAGCGGATCCGGCTCGAGGACATCCTGATCGCCAGTATAGGAGCGGCTGGGGTCTCCAAAGCCGCCCATCGCCCGGGTCGCGATGGCGGTGTCCGGCACCCGGTAAGCTTCGTGCCCTATGGGAGGGACCCATCGAATCGTCATCGCCAAGCCGGGCCTCGACGGGCATGATCGGGGCGCGAAGATCGTGGCGAGGGCGTTGCGCGACGCCGGCTACGAGGTGATCTACACGGGGCTGCACCAGACCCCCGAGCAGATCGCCGAGACCGCTATCCAGGAGGACGCGGACGCCGTTGGCCTCTCCTGCCACTCGGGCGCGCACATGACGC
The DNA here is from genome assembly GCA_013817655.1 of Actinosomnolentus pattersoniae (SeqCode). Taxonomy (GTDB): domain Bacteria; phylum Actinomycetota; class UBA4738; order UBA4738; family UBA4738; genus JACDCJ01. The sequence continues at coordinate 10,209 of JACDCJ010000042.1, read as the reverse complement.
TGTTCCCGCGCGTCGTTCAGCTCCTGCGCGACCAGGGTGCGGACGACGTAGCGGTGTTCGGCGGCGGGATCATCCCCAGGGAGGACATCCCGAAGCTCAAGGAGCGCGGCATCGAAGAGCTCTTCACGCCGGGAACGCCGACCCCGGCCATCGTCGAGTGGCTCCGCGGCCGCTTGAGCCAGAAGGCGAGCTGACGCTTGGACCTGTACGAGCACCAGGGCAAAGAGATCTTCGCCCACCACGGCATCTCGCTTCCGCCGGCCGCCGTCGCCGAGACGCCGGAGGAGGCCCGGCGGGCCGCGGAGCGCTTCGGCGGGAGGGCCGCGGTCAAGGTGCAGGTCCAGATCGGGGGGAGAGGAAAGGGCGGCGGGATCGTCCTCGCGAGGTCACCGGAGGAGGCCGAGGAGGCCGCCCGCGGGATGTTCGAGCGAGGTTTCGGGGGCATGGCGGTCACGCGAGTCCTGGTTGAGAGCCTGGTCGAAATCGCGTCCGAGTTCTACGCGGCGCTCACGCTGGATCGTTCGCGAGGGACCTATATCGCGATGGTCTCGTCCAAGGGCGGGGTGGACGTGGAGGAAATCGCCCGCACGGATCCCGACGCGATCCGGCGGGTCCCCGTCGACCCCAGGATCGGGCTCAAGGCGTACCAGGTGCGTTATCTCACCGGTCATCTCCCCGAGGAGGCGCGCAGAGGGACCGCCTCGTTGCTCCCGAAGCTCTACGACGTCCTGATCGCGTCCGACGCGACCCTCGTCGAGGTGAACCCGATGGCGCTCCTGCGTGACGGCTCGGTCATACCGCTCGACGCCAAGGTCACCGTCGACGACAACGCGCTGTCCAGGCAGCCGGAGGTCGCCGCCCTTCGTTCCAGCTTCCCGGTCGACCCGACGCAGGCCCGCGCGAACGAGAAGGGCCTGCAGTACGTGAAGCTCGACGGCGAGGTCGGCATCATCGGCAACGGCGCCGGGCTCGTGATGTCCACGCTGGACGTGGTCACGCAGGCGGGGGGGCGACCCGCGAACTTCCTCGACGTGGGAGGGGGAGCGAGCGCGGAGATGATGGCGACGTCGCTCGAGGTGGTCCTCTCGGATCCCGCAGTGCGCTCCGTGATGGTGAACATATTCGGCGGCATCACGCGTGGCGAGGTGGTGGCGCGCGGGCTCCTGGATGCGTTGGAGCGGGTGGACGCGGACATGCCGATCGTCGTCCGTCTGGACGGCACGAACGCCGAGGAGGGGCGCCGGATCCTGAAGGAGGCAGCGAATCCCCGGATCGTCCCCGCGTCGACGATGCTCGAGGCGGCGGACAGAGCGGTCGAGCTGGCGCGGATCTCGCCGGATGGAGTGCACGGGTGAGCATCCTCATCGACGAGACGACCAGGCTGCTCGTTCAGGGCATAACCGGTAAGGAGGGCGCCTTCCACACGCTGCGGAACCGGGCTTACGGCACGAACGTCGTCGCGGGCGTCACGCCCGGCAAGGGCGGACAGGACGTCGACGGCATCCCCGTCTACGAGACCGTCGCCGAGGCGGTCGATGCGACAGGTGCCGACACCTCGCTGATCTTCGTCCCCGCCCGGTTCGCGGCCGATGCGTTGTACGAGGCCGCGGGTTCCGGACTGGAGCTCCTGGTCCTGGTCACCGAGGGGATCCCGGTCCTGGACATGGTCTCCGCAGTCGGATACCTGCGCGGAACATCCTCCGTGCTGCTGGGCGGCAACTGTCCCGGTCTCATCTCCCCCGGCAAGGCCAACGTGGGCATCATCCCGGGAGAGATCTGCATGCGGGGATCGGTCGGGCTGATCTCGCGGTCCGGCACGCTGACCTATCAGATCGTTCATGAGCTCACCCAGCGGGGGATCGGGCAGTCCACGTGCGTCGGGATGGGCGGCGACCCGGTTCACGGGATCGGCTTCGTCGACGCGCTGAGACGCTTCGAGGCCGATCCGGAGACCGAGTCGGTGGTGGTGATCGGGGAGATCGGCGGCAGCGACGAGGAGCAGGCGGCGGCGTTCATCTCGCAGGAGATGACCAAGCCCGTGGTGGCCTACGTCGCCGGCCTGAGCGCTCCTGCGGGGAAGCGCATGGGGCACGCCGGAGCCATCGTGACGGGCTCGTCGGGGACGGCCCGGGCGAAGGTCGACGCGTTCGAAGCCGCCGGTGTCCGCGTGGGCCGCAATCCGACCGAGGTGGCGGCGCTGGTCGCCGCCTGACCGACGGGTGAACGGGCCGCGCGGCGATCGAGCGGGCGCCGGAACGTGGAGCATCCTGAGGAAGGCCATCACGGGAGCCGGCATCGCATTCGTGGTCGGCCTGGTTCCGGCGCTCGCCGTCTCGCTGTCCGTCTACCTGGCAAGCGACCCCCGCACCACCGTTCCGCAGGCGATGAGGCTCGGAGGACTTCTATTCCTCTGGTTCCACCGCGTGGACGTCTCGCTTCTCGCTCGGTTCCGGCTCGGCCCCGAGTCGGGCGCCCCCGAGCCGGGCATGCAGCCCGGCGTGCCCCTCACCGTCACGCTGGTGGTCGTGGCCCTCGCGGGGACCTTCCTGGTCGTGTACCTCCTGGTTCGAGCTGGTCGAGGGGCGGCGCGGTTTGTGGAAGGCTCGGGCTGGGCTCGGGGGATGGCGGGCGCTTCGGTCGCCCTGCCCTACGCGGCCCTGTGTCTGGGGCTGGCCGCGGCCCTTCGCTTTCGATCCGCGGTTCCTGCCAACCCGGTCCTCTTCGGTCCTCTCGAGGTTCGACCGTCGCTCCTCGCAGGGCTGCTCTGGCCCCTCGGGATCGCGGCCGTCGCCGGATTCGCAGGAGGCTTCATCTCCGACACGACCCGCCGGTGGCCCGATCGGGCCTGGACTCGCTTCGTCCGCGGCGGGCTCTCCGGTGGTTTGAGCATGTTGCTGGCGGGGCTCGCTCTGAGCCTCGGCGGGCTGCTCGTGTTCGCGGCGACCGAGCCCTCCGTAACGGGGAACTTCCTCGGCGCGATCTTCGAACCCGGAGCGCTGCGCGGCATCACGGTGCTCGCGCTACTGGTCCTTATCGCCCCGACGCTCGCCGTCTGGGCGTTGATCGCCTCTCTCGGAGGCTGCGTCGGCGTGTCCGGGTCTGCGTCGGCGTGCCTGTTCTCCTACGCGCGTTTCCCGGCCGGGTCACGGGCGCCGGAAGGGCCCTTCGGGCCGTTCTCACGGCTCGATGGAGTTCCACCCGAGCTGTTCCTGTTCCTGCTCGTGCCCCTGCTGGCCGTGCTCATCGGCGGGTCAATGGCTGCCCGGCGATCGGAGGCGGGAACCCCGACCGAGGGGGCGGCTGCCGGCGCCGTCGCGGGCACTGCCTTCTCGGCACTGACGCTCGCCGCCGCGGTCCTCTCGACCATGGTGCTCGAGATCCTTGGGGGAGAGGCGGTCGGGCTCGAGCCGGTCACGTACCGGCTTGGCCCCGACATCCCAACGGGGCTCCTGCTCGCGCTCGCTTGGGGCGTGGTCGGTGGGGCTCTGGGTGGGGCGGGGAGCGTTTCCCTCTCTAGCCGACGGGCGGCGGGCCGGGCGGAGGCTGGGTAGCCGCCGGGGGCAGGGCGAGCTTCGACTCCTGCCACTTCATGTACCCGCCGTAGGCGATCGCCACTAGGAGCACGATCCCGAGGAAGGCTCCGAAGCCCGGTGAGTTCGTGATGACGAGCAAGAACTTGATGAGCCCGAACAGGACGGCCCCGGCCGCGAGGATCGCGGTGATCATGGCGGGCGACATGTTGACGTTGAGGTTGACGCCGGCCCCGGCGACATGCATCCCGACCCAGGCGATCAGGGCGATGGCGAAGATCGCGGCGAGGACTCCGGCGAAAGCGCCGTTGCCGCCCCAGGCGCTCGCGCTTGCGCAGACACCGGGAAAGTCCCCGAAACCTTCGACGCAGACCCGCTGCCACGGCAGGAAGGTGTCGATTACGAACAAGAGCCCCGCGCCGAGGAGGATCTTGTCGGCCGTGCTCAGCTTCGAGAGGTCCATCGAAGGACGTTGGGCCATCGTCGCTCCTTTCGCGCTTCCCCGCCTCGCAGATGCGAGTCTGGGTGGATTCTTAGGCAGAGCAGGCGACTAGTCAATTCCATCGGTCATTCGCTTTCCACCGAACGGCCACCTTCCAGCCAGCGCCGGCCAGGGCGACCAGGGCGCACACGAGCACCAGCAAGGACGTCGGCAGCGTCTCGGAGAGCGGCGGTGGGTGAATGCGATGCAGTATCGCTCCCAGGCCCACGGCCACCGCCAGGAGCAGATAAGTGGCCGCCTGGAGGCGCTGGTCGAGCGGCCGAAGCCTCGAAAGGACCACGATGGCCACGCCCAGCGCCGCAGCCACGGCCGCCAGCAGCGCCCAGTGGCCGAACCAGGCTTCCAGCGGCCCCGAGACGGCGGCGAACCGTGACCAGGGAGGAAGGGTGAGCAGGAGCGCCGCGGCGAATCCGGCCGCGGCGAGCAGGTCGCCCTCGGGCTTGGGGGTGGGCACGATGATCGGTCCGGGGATGCCGTCGAGGATGTCGGGGAGGCATTCCGGCCCGATCAGGCGGCCACGAACGGGCACCAGGCAATTAGTGCAGAGAGGCCGGCCGCACGCGTCGCACGGTCCGCTCGCCGCCGTTCCCGTGTGGTTCGCGCACCTTCCCGGCCGCGTCCTCGACGCCTCTGCGGGGTCGCCCACCGGGTAAGCGTACGGTGTTGACATCGCCTCGCGCCGCCCCCTACCGTGCGCCCGGTGAGTGCGAGAGTCGCGGTGCTGGCCTCTGGAGGCGGCACGAACCTGCAAGCGCTTCTCGACGCCCCCGAAGTGAAGCCCTGGATCTCCCTCGTGGTTTCGGACCGCCCTCGCGCCGGCGCCCTGGAACGCGCCCGGATGGCATGCGTCGAGGCAGTTGTTCTGGAGCCCGGCGGATTCGCGACCCGAGAGGAACACGATCGAGCGCTCGCCGAGACGCTGCGCAACTCGGGCATCGACGTCCTGCTCCTCGCGGGCTATATGCGGATCCTGGGTGCGCCGCTGGTCCGGTCGTTCCCCGAGCGCATCCTGAACGTGCATCCCTCGCTCCTCCCGGCGTTCCCGGGAGCATCGGCGGTCCGCGACGCGCTGGACTGGGGCGCGAAGGTCACCGGGGCGACGGTGCACATGGTCGACGAGGAGGTCGACCATGGACCCATCGTGCTGCAGGAGGCCATCCCGATCCTCCCCGGCGACGACGAAGCGGGTCTGCACGCTCGGATCCAGGCGGTGGAGCACCGGCTGTTCCCGCTCGGAGCCCGGCTCCTCGTCGAGGGCCGGCTCAAGGTGGAGGGCCGCCGGGTTCACATCCTCGGTCCGGGCTCGGATGGGGACCCCGGGTCGGCCGGCACAAGGTGAACGACGTCGCTCCGATTCGCCGGGCGCTGGTCTCCGTCGCCGACAAGTCGGGGCTCCTCGAGCTGGGGCGCGCCCTCGTCGAACATGGGGTCGTCATCGTCTCCTCGGGCTCGACGGCCGCCTTCCTTCGCGACGGCGGCATCGAAGCGACAGCGGTCTCGGAGGTGACGGGGTTCCCCGAGCTCCTGGACGGGCGGGTCAAGACGCTCCATCCGCGCATCCACGCGGGCATCCTCGCCGACCGTCGAAAGCCCGCTCACCTGGAAGAGCTCGAACGTCTACGGATCGAGCCCTTCGATCTGGTGGTCGTGAACCTCTACCAATTCCGTGAGACGGTCGCGACGGGTGCGTCGATAGATGAAGTCCTCGAGCAGATCGACATCGGTGGTCCCGCCCTGGTCAGAGCCGCGGCGAAGAACTTCCACTCGGTGGGCGTGGTGGCCCGCCCCGACCGGTACGCCGCCGTCTTGGACGAGATACGGAGTACGGGAGGGCTGTCCGAGGCGACTCGCCTCCGCCTCGCCCGCGAGGCGTTCGCGCACACCGCCGCCTACGACGCGGGGATCTCGGAGTGGTTCGCCGAGAATGAGCCTTCGGGTGGAGTGGAAGAGGACAGGCCCGAGGCCGAGTGGCCGCCGGAGCGCCTCTCGGAAGCGCTCGCGCTACGGGCCCCCCTTCGATACGGAGAGAACCCCCACCAGCGTGCGGCGCTGTACGAATCGGAGGGGCACCCCGGCCCTCTGGGTGGCGCCCGGGTCATCCAGGGCAAGGAGATGTCGTTCAACAACTGGCTCGACGCCGACGCGGCCCGGGCCACCGCCTGGATGTTCGAGGAACCCTGCGCCGCCATCGTCAAGCACTCGAACCCCTGCGGCGTCGCTCTGGACGACAGGCTCGCCGTCGCCTACAGGCGCGCCCTGGAGGGCGACCCCGTCTCGGCGTTCGGGGGCATAGTCGCGTTCAACCGTGACGTGGACGGGGAGGCGGCCGCAGCGATGTCCGGCGTCTTCACGGAGGTGGTCGTCGCCCCCGGCTACTCGGAGGGCGCACTGCTGGCGTTCGCCGCTCGGGAGAACCTCCGCGTCCTCGAAGCTCCGCCGCCGTCTCCGCGTATGGCGATCGAGATCCGTCACCTGGACGGAGGGGCGCTCCTGCAGGACTCGGACCGGCTCATCGAGACCCGGGAGGAGATGAGGGTGGTGACGAGCGGTGAGCCGACTGCCGAGCAGTGGGAGGATCTGCTCTTCGCCTGGCGGGTCGCCGCCCGGGTGAAGTCGAACGCCATCGTGCTGGCGACGGGCCGCGCGACGGTGGGAATAGGCGCCGGGCAGATGAACCGGCTGACCTCCGTGACGGTGGCTACGGGGAACGCCGGGGAGCGCGCGCGAGGATCGTGCCTGGCATCGGACGCCTTCTTTCCGTTCCGCGACGGGGTGGATCGCGCCGGTGAGGCAGGGGTGTCAGCGATCATCCAGCCCGGTGGATCGGTCCGCGACGAGGAGGTCGTGGCGGCGGCGGAGGAGGGCGGAATGGCGATGGTCTTCACCTGGCGGCGTCACTTTCGGCACTAGTGGCCATAAGCTGAGAGCGTGACGGCTCGCATCATCGACGGGAAGGCCATCGCGGCCGACGTCCGCTCGGAGGTAGGGGAGCGGGTGCGTGCGCTCGCCGACGGGGGCGTGACCCCCGGCCTCGCGGCGGTGCTCGTCGGAGACGACCCGGCGTCGCGGATCTACGTCGCGGCGAAGCAGAAGGCCTGCGCCGAGGCCGGTGTGGCCTCCGTTCGGCTCGACCTTGGGGCCGATGTGTCCCAGCACGCCCTCCTCGGAGAGATCGAAGGACTGAACGCCGATGCGTCCGTCCACGGCATCCTCGTTCAACTCCCGCTCCCGCCCCAGATCGACGTGCTGGCGATCCACGAGGCCATGGATCCGGGCAAGGACGTCGACGGCTTGACGCCGGTGAGCGTCGGGAGGATGGTCCGGGGAGAGTCCGGATTTCGTCCCTGCACGCCCCTTGGCATCATCGAGCTGCTCGTCCGTTCAAACCTCACCATCGAGCACGCCGAGGTCGTGGTGGTGGGCCGGGGGGCCCTGGTCGGAACGCCGCTCGCGATCATGCTGTCGCAGAAGGGGCCGAACGCGAATGCTACCGTGACGCTCTGCCACACGGGCACCAGAGACCTCGGCGCACATACCCGACGTGCCGAGGTCCTGGTCGTCGCGGCCGGCCGCCCGGGGACGGTGACGGCCGACATGGTCACCGAGGGTGTCGTCGTGGTCGACGTCGCCGTGAACCGCCTGGAAGACGGCCGGCTGGTGGGCGACGTCGATTTCGATGGAGTGTCGAGAGTGGCCAGGGCCATCACGCCGGTGCCGGGAGGCGTCGGCCCCATGACGGTCGCGATGCTGCTCGCGAACACGGTCACCGCGGCCGAACGCTCCGTCGCGGCCCCCGGGTCCTCGTGACGGTCCGCTCCGAGAGCCGGCTCGAACGGCTCCTCCACCACGGGGTCTTCTGCGTCACCGCCGAGGTCGTCCCTCCGCGCTCTGCCGATCCGGAGCCGGTCCGTGCCCAGGCGCGGGCGCTCGTCGGATACGCGGATGCGGTCAACGTGACGGACAACCCCACCTCCTCGGCGCACATGTCGCCGGTGGCCGGGGCGGCGTTCGTTTCGGCGGCCGGGCTGGAGCCCGTGGCCCAGATCACCACGCGGGATCGCAACCGTCTGGGGATCACCAGCGACCTTCTGGCGGCGTGGGCGCTAGGGGCCCGTAACGTCCTCTGCCTGACCGGCGATCCCCCGGGGACCGGTGACCACCCGGATGCGACGGCCGTCTACGACCTCACCGTGCTCCAGCTGATCGGCCTGGCGGCCGGGCTGCGAGAGGACGGCCGCCTCCTGTCCGGTGTCCAGATCGAGCAGGCTCCGAAGTACTTCATCGGCGTGGCGGACGTCCCGCTGGCGGATCCATACGAGTTCGCGCGTCTCGAACAGAAGGCGGAGGCCGGAGCGGACTTCGTACAGAGCCAGATCGTGTTCGACACAGACGCGTTCGGTGCCTGGGCCGAGGGGGCGCGAGAACGAGGAATCCTGGAGCGGATGTTCGTGCTGGCCGGCGTCGCCGTTCCGTCGGGGCCGAGGAGCGCCCGCTTCATGCGCGACCACCTGCCGGGAGTCTCCGTGCCCGATTCCGTGGTGGCGCGCCTGGAGGACGCCGGGCCGGACGCCCCGGACGAGGGGGTCCGGCTCACCGTAGAGGTAATCGCGAGGCTCAAGGCCATCCGTGGGATCGCCGGGATCCACGTCATGGGCCTCGGGCATTCGGGCTCGGTCGGCCGCGTGATCGAGGCGGCGGGCCTGCTACCCCGCCCAGGGCTGCCCTGACCGGAGAAGCTAGTCCCAGGCCCCGTGCTCGATGCGCTTCAGGCGCCGTTCCCGGACTAACTCGGATGACTCCATGAGCTGCTGCATCGCGTCCGGCTCGTTCAGTGCGCCGGCCAGGACGCCGGCGAGGTCGCGCTGCGAGATGATCCCGACGAGCCGCCCGCCGTCCATGACGGGGAGGTGCCGGAACCAGCGGTCCGCCATGATCCTTGCCGCCTCCCGAAGCGAAGTGCCCGGACCGACGGAGACGACGTCCCTCGTCATCACGTCGGAGATCCGCGCGTCCTGAAGCGGCCCGCCGGTCGCGACGTGCTTCAGGACGTCTCGTTCGGTGACGATGCCGACCAGGTCCTCGCCCTCGAGCACCAGCAGCGAGCCTGTCTGCTGCTTCCACATCTTCTTCGCGGCCTCGGCCAGCGTGTCATCCGGCCGGTCGGTGACGGCGGCCTCGGTCATGATCTCGGAGACCCTCACGACGCCGCCTCCTCCCCCGAGCGTTGTTCGATGGGGACGTATCGCTGGTCCCTGGGGCCGACGTACTCGGACTCGGGCCGGATGATGCGGTTGTCCCCGTACTGCTCCAGGATGTGGGCCGTCCACCCGGCGGCACGTGCTGCGGCGAACATCGGCGTGAAGAGGTCGGTCTGCAGGCCGAGGTAGTGAAGGACGCTTCCGGCGTAGAAGTCGACGTTCGCCCGGAGGCCTTTCTCCTGCTGGACGACGCGCTCGACCTCCTGGGAGATCTCGAACCACCGGATCTCTCCTGACGCCTCTCCCAGTTCCCGCGAGAGCCGGCGGAGCACGGTGGCCCGGGGGTCGTCCACCCTCTGGTAGACGCGGTGGCCGAAGCCCATGATCTTCTCCTTGCGGTCGAAGAGATCCTGCACGTACGTCTCGGTCCGCTCCACTTCTCCGATGTCCTCCAGCATCCGCATGGCGAGCTCGTTCGCGCCGCCGTGCAGCGGCCCCTTGAGGGCCGCGATCGCGGCGACGACCGCCGAATGGATGTCCGCGAGCGTGGAGGCGACCACCCGGGCCGTGAAGGTGGAGGCGTTCATCGTGTGATCCACGTAGAGGATGAACGTCTCGTCGAAGGCTCGGGCCGCCTGCTGCTCGGGCTCCTCGCCGCTCAGCATGTACAGGAAGTTCGCGGCGTGCGGCAGCTTCGGGTTGGGGTCGACGGGCTCGAGGCCCCGGCGGTGCCGGTCGTAGTGGGCGATGAGGGTGGGCATGAGCGAGGTGATCCGGACCGCCTTCCGGTAGTTCGCCTCCGCCGACTGGTCCCAGCCGTCGGGGTCGTACGCCGAAGCCGCCGAGACCGCGGTGCGAAGCATCGACATCGGAGATGTCTGCTCGGCGAGCGTCGGCATGAGGGTTCGGATGAAATCGCCGGCGTCCCGGTCGTTCACCATCTGCTCGGTGAGCTCGTCGAGCTCCGTCTGGGTCGGGA
>JACDCJ010000193.1 GCA_013817655.1 Actinosomnolentus pattersoniae (SeqCode) | reverse complement strand
CTCCGCATCGAGGACGAACACGCGAAACCCGCGAGCACGCATGGCCTGCCCGTAATTGCCCGTCCCTCCGGCGATATCGAGAAGAACTCGATGGTCCGGCGGGCCGAAGAACCGGGCAAGCAGTCGCACCAGGGTGGGGCTGGCCCCGCGGGTTCGGTCGTAGGATCGTGCCTGCTCCGCGTACTTCCCGATGTCGCGCCGGGCTGACACTGACCCAAGCTTAGCGACGTTCCGGAGCGGGGGACGCTAGCCGACGAACTTGTAGCCGAGGCCCCGCACGGTGAGGATGTGCTCCGGCTGGTGCGGGTCCCGCTCGATCTTCTGGCGAAGCCGCTTCACGTGGACGTCCAGCGTCTTCGTGTCACCGTAGTAGTCGGTACCCCAGATCTCCTCGATCAGGAACTGTCGGGTGAGCAGCCTCCCCTTCCGGACCAGGAGCGTCTCGAGGAGCTCGAACTCCTTGGGGGTGAACGCCACCAGCTCGTCCCGGACGGTCACCTCGTGGCTCTCGGTGTCGAGCTCCACCGGTCCCCCGGCGAGGCGGCCGTCCGAGGTGGCGGCCTGATCCATCTCGGCGCGGCGCAGATGCGCCCGAACGCGGGAGATCAGCTCCCTCATGGAGAACGGCTTCGTCACGTAGTCGTCCGCCCCCAGCTCCAGGCCGGCCACCTTGTCGGCCTCCGAGTCCTTCGCCGTGAGCATCAGGATCGGGACGGAGGACTCCCGGCGGATCGCCCGGCACACGTCAAGGCCGGAGAGCTTCGGGAGCATCAGGTCAAGGACCACCAGGTGGGGCCGGTCGGCCCGAAATCGCTCGAGCGCCCGCTCTCCGTCGGCGGCCGTGACGACGGCGAAGCCCTCACGCAGGAGGTTGTACGAGACGCTCTCGGCCAGGGCCGCCTCGTCCTCCACGAGAAGGACCTTCGGAGAGGACGGGGAAGGTGGAGTGCTCACGACACCGGATGCGAGGCGTCGGTGAACTCCTTGAACTCGCCTGTCAGCAGGAACGCCACCTGCTCACCGATGTCGACCGCGTGATCGGCGACCCGCTCGAGCTGGCGAGACACGATGTTCATGTGGATCCCCCATTCGAGCATCTTCGGATCCCCGGCCAGGCCGACGACCTCCCGGTACATGCCCCGGTTGAGCCGGTCCACGGGGTCATCCATCTCGGGCAGCGCCGTCGCGAGCGCGAGATCGCGGCGAACGAAGGCGGCGAGGGCCGTTCGCAGCATCGAGCCGGCGACCTCGGCCATCTCCTGGAGTTGCCCCAGCACCGTCTCGTTCGTGGGAAGGGTGCGGGTGGCGATCGCCATCTTCGCGATGTTGACCGCCATGTCCCCGATGCGCTCGAGATGCAGGTTGATGTGGAGGATCGCCGAGACCAACCTGAGGTCGGAGGCCACCGGCGTCTGCGTCGCCAGGAGGTCCAGCACCCGCCGCTCCACATCGATGTAGCGCTCATCGATCAGGTCGTCTCCGGCGATCACCTCACCGGCAAGCCGGTCGTCCCGGCGAGCGAGCGCATCGCAGGCGCGGGAGAGCGCGTTTCCAGCTAGATCCGCCTCGGTGACGATCTCCGACTCGAGGGCATCGAGCTCGTCGTGGAACTTCCGTCGCGGCGCCTGCATCTAGCCGAACCGTCCGGTGACGTAGTCCTCCGTGCGCGGATCGGAGGGATTCGTGAACATCTTGTCCGTCGCGTCGACCTCGACGAGAGTCCCCGTCCGCTGCCCGTCGTGACGCACGTCGACGGTGAAGAACGCGGTCCGGTCGCTAACCCTCGCCGCCTGCTGCATGTTGTGGGTCACGATGATGATCGTGTAGTCGGAGACGAGCTGCTGCATAAGCTCCTCGATACGCAGGGTCGCGATCGGGTCGAGGGCGGAGCAGGGTTCGTCCATCAAGATCACGTCAGGCTGAACCGCGATGGCCCTGGCGATGCACAGGCGCTGCTGCTGCCCGCCGGACAGCGCCATCCCGGATTCCTTGAGCTTGTCCTTCACCTCATCCCACAGTGCCGCCTTCTGGAGCGATTCCTCGACGAGGTCCGCCATGTTTCCCTTGAACCCGGCGATCCGCGGGCCGAACGCGATGTTGTCGAAGATGGACTTCGGAAAGGGGTTCGGCTTCTGGAAGACCATCCCGACCCGACGCCGGACCTCTACCGGATCAACGCCGCGCTCGTACAGATCGACGCCGTGATAGAGGATCGTTCCCTCGATCCGCGCCCCGTCGATCAGGTCGTTCATCCGGTTGAAGCAGCGAAGCACCGTGGTCTTGCCGCACCCGGAGGGCCCGATGAGAGCCGTGATCTCGTTCCGGTGGACCGGCAAACTAACCTCACGGACGGCGCGAAACTCCCCGTAGAAGACGGATAGGTTCTGGACGTCGAAGATGACCGAGCGCTCGTCTGCCACCGGCCCGCCGTGCCCCCCTCTTCCCGGTCGGTTCACCGTGAGCCTCCCCCCGACCGGCTCCCTGCGATCCTTCGATTCTGTCACGACGTCGGCGCCCATTCGGATCACCACTTCCGCTCGTATCGGTTACGCAGGATGATGGCTGCGGCGTTCACCACCAGGATCAGGGCCATCAGGACGATGATGGCGGCCGCGGCGTTCTGGCGCGCGTCCGCCGACGGCTGGCGGGACCAGTCGAAGATGATCGTCGGAAGCGCCGTGAAGTTCCCGAGAAGACGGTCCCCGAGGCCCCCGCTGCCGGTCGTGAAGAATCCAGTCACCGCCCCCACCAGAATGAGCGGCGCCGTCTCGCCGAACGCCCGGGCGAGGGAGAGAACCGTTCCGGTGAAGATGCCGGGTGCTGCCGAGGGCAGGACGTGGCTGCGGATGACCTCCCATCTGGTCGCCCCGACGCCGTAGCCCGCTTCCCGAATGCCCTGCGGAACGGCCCGCAGCGCTTCCGCCGAGGTGATGATCACGATCGGCAGAACGAGGATCGCCAGGGTGATCCCGCCGGCCAGCACCGTCCTCCCACCCGTGATGCCCCTCATGGCCTGTACGAAGATCGCCAGCCCCAGCAGGCCGTACACGATCGCGGGAACCCCGGCGAGGTTCCGGATGTTCGAGTTGATGAACCTCGTGAGGCGCGTGTCGCGCGCGTACTCCTCGAGGTAGACGGCCGCCCCGATACCAACCGGGAAGGCGAACACGACGACCACGCTCATGAGCAGCAACGATCCCCAAAGCCCCTGCCAGACGCCGGCCCTGCTCTCGAAGCTGGACAGATTGCTCGTGAGAAAGTCGCCGCCACGAGCCTGGAACACCGGCCATCCCTTGATGAACACGTCCACGAGCAAGGTGATGAGGACCGCGAGGGAGATGAGGAGGGTTAGAAGAAGGGCCGCCTGGAACAGCATCCCCCGGAGATCGATCCGCTCTCCACGCAGGCCGCGACGCACCATTTCGGCCGTCGCGAACCCGGGAGGGGCGGAGACCTCGCCCGTCACGGGGTGGGCCATTTCAGTAGCGCCTCCT
>JACDCJ010000192.1 GCA_013817655.1 Actinosomnolentus pattersoniae (SeqCode) | reverse complement strand
GTCGGTTAGGCTTCGAGAGGGAGCCCTGCTGCTGGCTCACCCCGAGCGCGTTTGGGGCGTTCTGACGGACTGGGAGCGGCAGGCGGAGTGGATGCCCGACGTGGCCTGGATCCGCGTGGCCGGAAAGGAACGGGGCCTCGGGGCGAGACTCGAGGCACGGACGAAGGTCCTCGGGTTGCCGCTGACGACGGACATCCTCACGGTGACTGCCTGGGAGCCCCCGCTCCGGCTGGGCGTGGAGCACGCGGGGGTCGTGGGCGGATGGGGGGTCTGGGCCCTGGAGCCGGTCGCGGCGGGCACCAGGTTCGCCTGGACGGAGAGCCTTCAGCTTCCCGGAGGGAGGTTGGGGGACGCGGCGTTCCGCATCTACGAACCCATCCAGCGTTGGATGCTCCGGCGCTCCATCGAGAACCTGCGCCGCCTGGTCGAAGGGTGATTCAGACGACGGTCGGTCCCCCCGCGCGAGCCCGCTCGACGCCCGTGAGCGCCTGACGTAGCCCCTCGATCCATTCCGACTGGTTCTCCGCCACTAGCCGGACGCACCAGGCGAGTGCGTGGCTCCGGCTGCGGGCCACGCCCGCCTCCACGAGCGTGTCGAGGACCTGCCGCTCGGGCATCCGGAGACGGGTCATCATCGGCAGGCTAACGGTCGTGAAGAGCTCTCTGACGTCGCCACACTCGGCCCCCCAGGAGACCTTCTTGCCGAAGCGGTGCTGCGCCTCCCGATCGATGCGCATCCGCTCCTCGCGCGTCGCCTCCCGGTGCTGCTTGATCCGGCCCGAGCGGGCCGCGGCCCTCGTCGATTCGCTCGCGTCGTCGCCAACGGCCACGTCCTCGAGCCTGCCGACGACGAGGATCTCCTCGCGGTCGTAGCTGACCTCCGGCGTCTCGGTGAACCAGTCCCCCGGGACCCGGCCGACGAACCAACCGGTGATGCCTTCCTCGGTTGCGTGCCTCTTCCGATGCATGCAGCTATTCCCTTCCTGCTCCGTAATCTCCACAGGAAAGATTACACGATTACACGGCATGCAACTACACCAACCGGCGGAAGCACTACCCGGCGTGCTTCGAGCCCGGCGCCTCCGGCCCGGGATTCCGGCTTGCGCCCCGCTTCGGCAGCGTTATGTCCCACCAGACGTGGCGCTCTCGCGACCCCGACTGGTCGATGTGGATGTGCTTGACCTCCCGGTACTCGTCGTATCCGAGGTCGCCGTGCTCACGACCGATCCCCGACTGCTTGTAGCCACCGAAGGGGTACCGGGGGTTGATCATGTGGTAGTCGTTGATCCAGACCGTTCCGGTTCGCAGCCGCTCGGCGACCTTGACCGCTCGCCCGACGTCGCGGCACCAGACGGCGCCGGCGAGCCCGTAGATGGAGTCGTTCGCGAGCCGCACCGCCTCGTCGTCGTCCTCGAACGGGATGACCGCGAGGACCGGCCCGAAGATCTCCTCCTGGGCGATGCGCATCGAGCTCTCGACGCCCGCGAAGATGGTGGGCCGGTAGTAGTAGCCGCCGTCGTGTCCCTCCACGATCGCGCGCTCCCCGCCGGTGAGGACGTCGGCCCCTTCCTCGCGTCCCACCTCGACGTAGCGCTCGACCGAATCGAGCTGGCTCTCGGAGATGATCGGGCCGAGATCGCTACCCGTGTGCGGGGCCGGCCCGACCGTGAGCGTCTCCGCCCGCTTGGTGAGCTCCGCCAGCACGTCGTCGTGGAGGGACCGATGAACGAACAGCCGGGTCCCTGCCGAGCACACCTGGCCGTTGTGGAAGAAGACGCCCCACAGCGCGCCGTCGACCACATAGTCGAGGTCCACGTCGTCGAGAACCACGGACGCCGACTTTCCCCCGAGCTCGAGCGTGCACTTCTTGATATTCGAGGAGGCGAGCTGCATGATCCGGCGGCCGATCTCAGTAGAGCCGGTGAATGCGACCTTGTCGACGAGCGGGCTCGAGACCAGCTCCTCGCCGGCCGCCGCCCCCGGGCCGGACACGACGTTCACGACGCCCTCCGGGATGCCGGCCTCGACGCACAGACGCCCGATCTCGAGCGTGGTCGTGGGCGTGAACGAAGCCGGCTTGACAACGACCGTGTTTCCCGCCGCGATAGCCGGCGCGATCTTCCAGGCCGCCATCTGCATCGGGAAGTTCCAAGGGGTGATGCCCACGCAAACCCCGAGTGGCTCGCGCCTCAGATAGTTGTGGGAGGGGGGAGCGGGATTACGCGGAAGGGGCTGCTCGTCGGCTTCCCGCGCGGCGAGCTCCGCGAAGACGCGGAAGGTCGAGATCACCATCCCGACGTCGGCGCCAGCCGCCATCCGGACCGTGTGACCGGCGTCCCTGACTTCGAGGTCGACGAGCGTCTTGGCGTTCTGTTTCACGAGATCGGCGACCTTGAGCAGGTGGCCCGCACGGTCCCGTCCTCGCATCTTCGGCCAGGGCCCCTCGTCGAAGGCCGTACGGGCGGCCCGGACCGCACGTCGGGCGTCCTCCTGGCCGCCCCGCGCGACCGCGGCGAAGACCTCCCCGGTCGAAGGGTCTATCGACTCGAACGTCTCCCCCGAGGCGGCGTCGGTGAGCTCGCCGCCTATCACCAGCTGGTGCGTGTCGAACATCTTTCGCCTCCTTGGTCGCTTCGAGAGCATGGTACCCGTGGGGTCACCGCCGCGGGTTGTCCCGGGGCTTCCCGAATGACAGACTCTAGGTTTCGCCGTCCAGGCCCAACCAGGAAGGGTTCCATGCGACGCCACGCCGGCACGCCACGAGCCTCGGCACTGCTCCCGATCCTTGCAATGCTGGCGGGGCTCGGCGCCCTCAGCCTGCCCTCACGGGCATCGGCCCAGCCCGGCGACCTGGTGCTCATCTCCGCGTCGGAGGCGTCCGGGAAGGGGAACGGGCCGAGCGAGAACCCGGCCATGCCGGCCGATGCAAGCAAGGTGGCCTTCCGGTCCAACGCAACCAATCTCCACCCGGACGACACCGATGCGGAGTCCGACGAGTACGTGAAGGACCTCACGACCGGGGCCCTGACGCTCATCTCCATCACGGATGAAGGCATCAAGAGCAACGGCTACTGCGCTAACCCGGTGTTCTCCGCCGACGGTACGCACGTCGCCTACCGATCCGGGGCGACGAACCTCCATCCGCTGGACACGGATTCGACGTTCGACATCTACGTGAAGGACCTGGCGACCGGCGAGATGTTCCTGGCCTCCACGTCGAGCCCAGACCCCGAGACCGGAGAGGTGGTCAAGGGAAACAAATCGAGCTACAACCCCTTCCTGTCAGCCGACGCGGCCAAGATCGCCTTCCGCTCGTACAGCTCGAACCTCCATCCGGACGACACGGACTTCAAGCTCGACGTCTACGTCAAGGACTTGAGGACCGGGCAGACCAGACTGGCCTCGACCGCGGACGGCAACGGCCCCAACGACGGAGAGAAAGGGAACGGGCTGAGCGGCAACCCGGTCCTCTCCGCCGACGGGACCAAGGTCGCGTTCT
>JACDCJ010000041.1 GCA_013817655.1 Actinosomnolentus pattersoniae (SeqCode) | reverse complement strand
GGCAATGTCCTCCACGGCCGCGCCGAAGGCTTCCGCGTTCACCCGTGACGGTTGTCGGTAGCCGCTCACCTTTCGGACGAACTGAAGCGCGGCCGCATGGATCTCCTCATCGGTGACCGGTGCCTCGGATCGCCGCAACGTCTTGATGCTCCTGCACATGGCGCTTCCCCTTCCTTGATTCCAGCGCGGCTACGGGGAGGAACGGGGAGGGCTTTCCCGGCTCGGCTCCTCCGAGCCGCCGGCCTCCCGCCGGGCGAGGACGAAGAGCAGGTCGGACAGGCGGTTGAGATAGCGCAGGGCCACCTCGCTCACCTGCCCACCGCCCTCGCGCATCTCAACGGAGCGCCGTTCGGCCCGGCGCACGGCCGTCCTGGCCAGGTCGAGCGCGGCCGACGCGGGGCTCGCCCCGGGAACGACGAACTCGCGGGGAAGCGGGTGCTCCTCCACGGAGCGATCGATCCACTCCTCCAGCGCCTCTACCATGCCGGGCGTCACCCGCGAGACCTCATCGGTCAGCCGGTCCCGCTCCGCCGGGTTCGTCGCGAGGTCGGCGCCGAGCACGAACAGCTCTCGCTGCAGCCGCAGGACGAGCGGCCCCAGCTCACCCGATGCGAGCGAGCGCGCCAGCCCGAGCGCCGCGACGGCCTCGTCGACGCTTCCATACGCCTCTGTCGCGGGGGCGGCCTTCGAGATCCGGCCTCCATACAGGAGCCCGGTGGTTCCGTCGTCGCCTGTCTTGGTGTAGATCCGCACGCCGCTAGGATAGCCAGCGGCATCGTGGCCAACCCCAGGATGCGTCGAAAGGAGGAAACGATGCCCGGACGATTCGGCTCGGTTATCACGGCGATGGTGACGCCGTTTCGCGATGACTTCTCCATGGACCTCGACGGAGCCCAGGAGCTGGCGCGGCACCTGCTCGAGAACGGCTCGGATGCGCTGGTCGTGGCCGGCTCCACCGGAGAGGCGCCCACCCTGTCCACTCGCGAGAAGGAGGACCTGTTCCGCGCGATCGTGGAGGTGGCGGGCGGCCGGGCAAAGGTCATCGCCGGCACCGGGACCTACGGCACCGCCGAGACGATCGAACTGACGAAGGTGGCGGGGGAGGCGGGATGCGATGGCGCGCTCGTCGTGACCCCCTACTACAACAAGCCGCCGCAGCGGGGGCTGATCGCGCATTTCACGGCCGTGGCCGAGTCGACGGACCTCCCACTGATCCTCTACAACATCCCCGGGAGGACCGCGACGCTGATCGAGGCCGATACCCTGCTTCGCCTGGCCGAGATCCCCAACGTCGTGGGCGTGAAGGACGCCACCGGCGACTTCCAGACCGCGGGCCGGATCATCGCCGAGAGCCCCTCCGACTTCGAGTTCCTCTCCGGAGACGACTGGGCCACTTTCCCGTTCGTCTGCATGGGCGCGGTCGGGGTGGTCTCGGTCGCGTCGCACCTCGTCGGCCCGCAGATCGCAGAGATGATTCGGCTGGCCCGGATCGGCGACCTCTCCGGCGCGGCGAAGGTCCATGCGTCCCTCTTGCCCCTGTATCGGGCCCTGTTCATCACCTCCAATCCGATCCCGGTCAAGGCTGCACTGGAGGCCGCCGGACACCCGGTAGGGCCGCCCCGGCTCCCTCTCGTCCCGGCGACGCACGAGGAGCGCCAGCAGATCGAGCGAGCCATGCGGGATGCCGGAGTCCTCTGAGACGAAGGCTCCGCGGCTCGTCTTCCTGGGGGGGCTCGGGGAGGTCGGGCGCAACATGGCCGCCCTGGAGATGCAGGGGCGGATCCTGCTCCTGGACGCGGGGCTCTCCTTCCCCGGGACCGACATGCCGGGCATCGATCTGGTCCTGCCCGACTTCCAGTACGTGCGCGAGCGGAAGGATCGCATCGAGGCCGTCGTCCTCACCCACGGGCACGAGGACCACGTCGGTGCCCTGCCGTACCTCCTGCGGGACTGCTCGCTGACGGTGTACGCCACGAAGCTCACCCTCGCCCTGCTCGAGGGCAAGCTGGAGGAGCACGGCGTCCGCGACCACGCGCAGTTCCAAGAGGTCGAGCCGGGCACCGAGCGAACCGCGGGCCCGTTCACCATGCGGTTTCACCGTGTGACGCACTCGATCCCCGACGGGATGGCGGTCGCCGTAGACCTGCCGGCCGGAGTCCTGCTGCACTCCGGGGACTTCAAGCTCGACCAGACCCCCGTCGACGGCCGGACCACCGATCTCATCGGGATCGCGGAGGAGGCCCGGCGCGGCGTTCACGTCTTCCTCTCCGACTCCACCAACGCCGAAGAGGGGGGCGTCACGAAGAGCGAGAGGACGGTCGGCCCGGCGCTCGAGGCAATCCTCGAGGACGCCAAACGCCTCGTGGTGGTGGGGTGTTTCGCCAGCCACATCCATCGCATCCAGCAGGTGGCGGACGCGGCGAGCGCCGTCGGGCGCAAGGTGGCCTTCCTGGGACGCAGCATGCACCAGAGCGTCGCGGCGGCGACGGCGCACGGATACCTCACCCTGGGCGAGAACGCCGTGGTCCCCATCGAGAGCGTTCGAGACATGAAGCCCTCCGAGGTGGTGGTGTGCTCCACAGGCTCTCAGGGGGAGCCGCTGTCGGCCCTGTCCCTCATGGCTGCGAACGAGAACAAGTGGATCAAGCTGCAGCCCGGCGACACGGTCGTGCTGTCATCCTCGATCATCCCCGGCAACGAGACCGACATCTATCGTGTCATCGACGGCCTGTACCGTCGGGGCGCCGAGGTCTTCCACATCCCGGTCGCCCCGGTCCACGTCTCGGGCCATGCCGCGGCCGAGGAGCTGAAGTTCATGCTGAACCTGGTGCGGCCGCGCTGGTTCATCCCGGTCCATGGCGAGCTCCGACACCTCGCCACGCACGCGCGCCTCGCGCGGGAGGTGGGGATCCCCGCCGAGCGCGTGCTCCTGGTGGAGGACGGGGACTCCGTCGAGCTCGGCGAGCCGGTTCGGCGGGGCGAGCGGGTACAGGCAGGGATGACGTTGGTGGATGGCCTGGGGATCGGCGACGTGGGTCAGGCCGTCCTGCGCGACCGCAGGAAGCTGGCGGGAGACGGCATCGTGGTGGTTGTCGTGACCGCGGACGCCCAGTCGGGGGAGATCCTTGCCGGGCCCGACATCATCAACCGTGGGTTCGTGTTCGACGAGACCTCCGCGCCGCTGATGGAGGAGGCGCGCAAGCGCACGCTGGCTTCGCTTCGTGAGGTCGCCGAGCAGGGGACCGGCGACCCGAGCGTGCTCTCCCAGCATGTCCGGCGTGCACTCGGGAAGTTTTTTTTCGAGGCGACCAAGCGGAAACCGGTCATCGTTCCCGTCATCATGGAAGTCTGATGGCTTCGACGAAGCAAAAGGGCTCCGCCCGCCGGCCTTCTCCGTCCCGCCGGTTGGGCGCTCGCTCGCCGTCTGCCCGGACGTCCCCCAAGCGGGAACGCTCCGGTCCCGGGCATCTGCGATCCGCCGGCACGAAGGTCGCGCGTCACCTCTCACCCCGCGCGGCCGACGCAATAGGCGTGGGCCTGGTCGTGCTCACGATCCTGTTCGTCCTGGGCCTTTGGTTCTCCGCGGGCGGGCCGTTCGGGCGCGTCCTCCAGTTGGGCATTCGCTGGGTCTTCGGCCCCGTGGGCTACGCGCTGCCGGTGCTGGTCGGGTACTGGGCGGTTCTCCTCCTGCGGGGCACCGCGATCGAGGATCGGGGTCGCATGCTCGTTGGGCTCTCCATCGGGGTACTCGGCATGCTCGGGCTCGTCTCGCTGTTTCGCGGCAATCCCAGCCCTACATCCGGCGCCGACCCGGTGAGCGCCGCGGGAGGGATAGTCGGCTCCCTGGTTGCCTGGCCGCTGTCGGAGCTCGTATCCGAGTACGGCTCCAGCGTGGTGGCCGGCGGGCTGACGCTACTCGGCGCGCTCATCTTCACGGCGACCCCGCTCGCGGCCGTCGGCCGGTTCCTCAGGTCCCTCCTCGGCGGCCGCGCGACAGCTTCCGATTCCGCGGCTCCAGGTGGGGACGAGCCGTCCCGGGAGGAGCGGGAGGCGCCGCCCCGTCTGCGGGGCCGTCCGCATCTCTTCGACGAAGAGGCCCCGCCGGGGTTCGGAGCCGCGCCGGCGCCCGCAGGCGATGGCCTGAGCGTGGTGGCCGACGCGAAGCAGGTCGCGCTCCCGCTCCGAGCGGGAGACAGGGGGTACGTCCTTCCCCCTCTCGAGATCCTGCGTCGGGCACCTGAAAGCGTGGCCGATGGCCGCGACGCCGAGCACACCATGGCCGCCCTGGAGCGCACCTTCAAGAACTTCGGCGTCCCCGCCCGTGTCGTGGCCGCGCACCGGGGCCCCACCGTGACGATGTACGAGGTCGAGGTGGAAGCGGGGACGAAGGTCAACCGGGTCCTCTCCCTGGCGGACGACATCGCCTACGCGCTGGCCACCCCGGACGTCAGGATCATCGCGCCCATCCCCGGAAAGTCGGCGATAGGAGTAGAGGTCCCGAACAAGGTTCGCGACTTCGTCATGCTGGGCGATGTCCTGGCATCCAAGGCGGCCCGTGACGTCACGAAGTCCCTCTTCGTTGGCCTCGGCAAGGACGTGCACGGGCGAGCCGTCCTCGTCAACCTGGCGGAGATGCCGCATCTGCTCATCGCCGGGGCGACCGGCGCGGGCAAGTCCTCGCTCATCAATACCTTCGTGACGTCGCTCCTCATGCGGACATCTCCCGATGACGTGAAGCTCGTGCTGATCGACCCGAAGCGGGTCGAGCTCTCCCATTTCGCCGACCTGCCGCACCTGCTGTCGCCCGTCATCGTCCATCCGAAGCGCGCAGCCGAGGCGCTCGCGTGGGTGGTTCGCGAGATGGAGATGCGGTACGAGGCGTTCGCAACGGTGGGGATGCGGGACATCGAGACATACAACGCCGCCTTCGGCGAGGGGACGCTGCGGATCCCCCCCGGTCAGGAGGCGGGGTTCCAGCGCGTGCCCTACATAGTGGTCGTTATCGACGAGCTGGCCGATCTCATGATGGTCGCGCCGCGAGACGTCGAGGACGCGATCTGCCGTATCGCCCAGATGGCGAGGGCCGTCGGCATCCACCTCGTGGTGGCCACGCAGCGCCCCTCGGTGGATGTGGTGACGGGCCTCATCAAGGCGAACATCCCGTCGCGGATCGCTTTCATGACCGCCTCGCAGGCGGATTCCCGCGTTGTCCTCGACGTGGGAGGGGCGGAGAAGCTCGTCGGCCATGGCGACATGCTCTTCCAGCCGGCCAACGTGTCGAAGGGCGTTCGCATCCAGGGCGCCTGGGTAACGCAGAAGGAGATCGACGCGGTGACCGAATGGTGCCGTGGGCAGCGCAAGACGGAGTTCGCCGCGAACATAGAGGGAATGGGGAGGCCTCCAGCCGACGATGGCTCGGCGGCCGACGACGACGATCTGCTCGAGCAGGCGACCGACCTCGTCGTGCGTTCGCAGCTCGGGTCGACCTCCATGCTGCAGCGAAAACTAAAGGTGGGATTCGCGCGAGCCGGCCGGCTGATGGACCTCATGGAGGAGCGCGGGATCGTCGGGCCGAGCCAGGGGTCAAAGGCCCGCGACGTCCTGATCACGTGGGAAGAGCTGGAGGACGGCAGGTCGCGCGACCGCCGGTGACTCCGGGTTTCCCACCGGGAAAGGGGACCCACCGGATCGGGACCCCGTCGCCCAAATAGAAAGGAAGCGAACCCGAAGGCCCGCTCCCTTTCGTCACTTTACCGTTTCGAACCCGAAGGTTCGATCCGGTGCTGTGACTCCCGAACCATACCCTGCCTCCTCATCGGTGTCCAGTCCGATGGCCCCATTCGGGGAAGGATGGTTGACAAGAATCCGGCCCGAGCCCCGGGTGCGCCTTCGCGGGCGGCAGGTAGAATCCCGGGCTGAGTGCAGCGAACCGGTCTCGGCCCCGCCCTTCGCAAGGCCCGCCTCCTGAGGGGAAAGTCCATCGAGGAGGCCAGCCGTGAGACCCGGATCCGCGCGGATTTCCTGCACGCGCTCGAGGGCGAGCGCTACGAGACCCTCCTCGGCCAGGTCTACGCGCGGGGTTTCTTGCGGTCGTACTCCACGTATCTCGGCCTCGACGCCGATAAGGTGCTTGGCGTCTACAACCGCCATTTCGGCCGACCGGGCCTGGCGCTCCCCGAGCCGGCCCCGGGCCCGGTTCAGCGACCCCCTTCCCCCCATCCCCACCTTCCGAGCGCCGTACGAAACCACCCGAGCTGGTCCTTCCTGATCGTCCTCGCCCTATCGGCGGTCGCCTTGTTCGCCGCAACTGGCCTATTCCGGCCGGAGTCCGCACCGAGTCCAGGGGCCTCGTTGGAGAGGGCGGGGGCCATCCGGGTGCTGCCCCCGAAGGTCACGGTGGCGCTGAAGGCCCTCGAGCCCGTCACGGCGGTTGTCACCGTGGATGGTGAGACGCGGGCGTACCGCCTCGAGCAGGACGAGGCGATCTCGTTCGAGGGGGAGGTGGGGATCGAGGTCCAGATCGCCCGTGGCGGCGTGGCGGAGCTAACCGTGAACGGGCAGTCGATCGGGGCCCTCGGGGAGCCCGACGCCGTCTTCCGGGCGTCGTTCCGGCCACCCGAATCGGAGGCTTCGCCATCCGACGTCAGCAGCTGACCCTCGGCCTCGGCTGGCCGAACCTCATCTCCGTCGGCCGGATCCTCCTCGTCCCCCTGTTGGTTGCGCTCGTACTTTCCGAGGATCGCGGAGCGGCATACGCGGCCGCGGCCATCTTCCTGGCTGGGGCCCTGAGCGACGGGCTGGACGGCTACCTCGCGCGGCGCTACGGCACGAGAACCAGTACGGGGGAGTGGCTCGACCCGCTGGCCGACAAGGTGTTCGTCGCGGCGCCCCTCGTGGCGCTGAGCGCTCTCGGCCGGTTTCCCGTGTGGGTGGCGGTGGTGATCCTCGTGCGTGAGGTCGGGGTAACGCTCCTGCGGGCGATGCTCGGGAGGCGGGGGATCGCCATGCCCGCCTCGAACCTGGCGAAGTGGAAAACGAGCTTTCAGCTTCTGGCGATCACGCTTTACCTGCTCCCTCTGGCCTCCGGGTGGACTCCGGTGAGACTCGGGGTGCTGGCCGTCGCGCTCGGGCTCACGATCTCCACGGGAATCGACTACGTGCTCCGGTCGATGAGGCTCCGCGGGGTCGCGCCGCCGCCCCCTCAAGAGAAGCGACCGTGAGGGCCGAGATCCTGGGCGTGGGCACCGAGATCCTGCTCGGGCAGATCTGCAACAACAACGCCCAATGGATTTCCGAACGCCTGGCGGAGATAGGCGTCGATGTGCTGCACCACCAGGCGGTCGGCGACAACGAGGAGCGCATCGCCGGCGCGTTCCGGCTGGCGCTCTCGAGGGCCGAGATCGTCCTTTCCACGGGAGGTCTCGGGCCCACCCAGGACGACATCACCCGGGAGGGTCTCGCCCGCGCCCTTGAAGTCCGGCTCGTCCGTCGCCCGGAGATCGAGTCGTTCCTTCGCGAGAAGTACCGGCGACTCGGGCGCTCGATGCCGGAGGCGAACCTGCAGCAATGCGACGTCCCGGAGGGAACTCGGTACCTCCTTCCCGATCGTGGAACGGCTCCGGGGCTCATCTGCGAGCGTGACGGCAAGAGCGTGTACGCGGTGGCGGGGGTGCCCGCCGAGATGCGGGAGATGATGACGGGCACGATACTGCCGGAGCTCGCGGAGCTCGCCGGCCCGACCACGCTCGTGTCCCGTCTCCTTCGTGTGACCGGGATCGCCGAGGCGCGAGTCTCGGAAATCCTGGATGACCTGTTCCGCGCCTCCGCCAACCCGAGCATCGCCTACCTGGCGTCCTCGGGAGAGGTGAAGGTTCGGCTGACGGCCAAGGCCACCACCCGGGGGGAGGCGGAGGCGCTCATCCGGCCCCTCGCCGAGGAGGTCGCTGAGCGTCTCGGCGCGCACGTTTTCACGACCGGTGACGAGGAGCTCGAACAGGTGGTGGGGCGCGACCTCAAGGCCCACGGATGGACGGTCGCGTGCGCCGAGTCCCTCACGGGAGGAAGCCTGGGCGTGCGGCTGTCTCTCGCCCCCGGCGCGTCGGTGTACTTCAAGGGCTCGGCCGTCTGCTACACGCCCGAGTCGAAGCGGAAGGTCCTCGGCGTGGCCCGGGAAACGATCGAGCGCGCGGGGGTGGTCAGCGAGGAGTGCGCTCGCGAGATGGCGAGGGGGGCCCGAGAGATATTCGGCGCCGACATCGGACTCGCGCTCACCGGCGTGGCGGGGCCCGAGCCGCACGACGGCAAGCCCGCCGGGACGGTGTGCGTCGCGCTATCGGCCAAGGGGGCGGAGGAGTCCTCGTCGTTTCGTGCCCCCGGAGATCGCGACCAGGTGCGGCGGTGGTCCGAGCAGTCGGCCCTCGACACGCTGCGACGATTCCTGAGTCGACGTTCCTGAAGGATGCCGTCAAGGGCGCGGACGTCGTCTGAGGAGAAACCCCTGCGGCTCTTCGTGGCGATCGACCTCCCCGAGGACGTGAAGAGTCGGCTCGATGAGGTCATTGCATCCTTTCGCCGGCCCATCCCCGGCGTTCGCTGGACCCGCGTCGAGGGATGGCATGCGACGCTGAAGTTCCTGGGAAGGACTCCCCCCGGCATCGTGGAGGACGTCCGTCTGGCGGTCGCGTCGGTCGCCGCCGGGAACGGTGCATTCGACACCCGGCTCAGCGGCGTCGGCGCGTTCCCGACGCCCCGCCGGGCGAGGGTCCTCTGGGTCGGGATCGCGGACGAGGAGCGCCGGCTCGCCCGGATCTCGAGGTTGCTCGACGAGGCGCTGGCCGCACGCTACGTCGCCGAGAAGCGGGGGCCGAAGCCGCACCTCACCCTCGCTCGCCTCGACCCCCCACGAGAGGTCCGGGACCTCATTCCTGGCGTCCTGGAGGCACGGACCGACTCGGCGTCCTTCCCTGTCGATCGGCTGGTTCTGTACGCGAGCCACCTCTCTCCCCGCGGCGCAAGCTACGAGGCGCTCGAACGATGGAGCCTGGGCCCGGGCGTCTGAGGAAAGAAAGAGGCGCGGATTCTTGATCCCGAACACACGTTCGGATATGATCGCCGCCATGGACCACAGAACGACATGGGTGTAATTTATGTCGGACCCCCCCTCTAGAGTCCGTCCAACAAGAGGAGTCGCCGGGCATCCGCCGAGGCGGGATTCGCGTGGCGGCACGGCGCGGTGGGTCGAGGAGGTTCCGGGGATGGATCGAGACAAGATGCTGGAAGTGACGCTGTCGCAGATCGAGCGGCAGTTCGGGAAGGGGGCCGTCATGCGGCTCGGAGAGCATCCCGCCGGCCAGGGGGTCTCCGTCATCCCGACCGGCTCGCTGGCCCTGGACGTGGCGCTCGGGATTGGGGGCATCCCACGCGGGCGGATCGTCGAGGTCTACGGTCCCGAGGGCTCCGGGAAGACCACGGTGTGCCTGCACATCATCGCGGAGGCGCAGCAGCAGGGCGGCATCGCCATTTTCATCGACGCCGAGCACGCCCTGGATCCGACCTATGCGAGAGCACTCGGCGTGAACATCGACGAGCTGCTGGTGTCCCAGCCGGACAACGGGGAGCAGGCGCTCGAG
Organism: Actinosomnolentus pattersoniae (SeqCode); assembly: GCA_013817655.1. Lineage (GTDB taxonomy): Bacteria > Actinomycetota > UBA4738 > UBA4738 > UBA4738 > JACDCJ01. The sequence goes on along the minus strand of JACDCJ010000041.1, from coordinate 1,727 downwards.
ATCGCCGACATGATGGTGCGCTCGGGGGCCGTCGACCTCGTGGTCATCGACTCGGTGGCCGCCCTGGTGCCACGAGCGGAGATCGAGGGCGAGATGGGTGACTCTCACGTCGGCCTCCAGGCCAGGCTGATGTCCCAGGCCATGCGAAAGCTGGCCGGCTCTCTCAGCCGCTTCGAGACCACCGCCGTGTTCATCAACCAGCTTCGGGAGAAGATCGGCGTGATGTTCGGCTCGCCGGAAACCACCACCGGCGGGCGGGCGCTGAAGTTCTACTCCTCGGTGCGGCTGGACGTCCGCAAGATCGACAACCTCAAAGAGGGCACGGAAGTAGTGGGCTCCCGGGTGCGGGCGAAGGTAGTCAAGAACAAGCTCGCGCCGCCGTTCCGCCAGGCGGAGTTCGACATCATGTACGGCAAGGGGGTTTCGAAGGAGGGCAGCCTCCTCGACGTCGGAGTCGCCACCGAGATCGTGAAGAAGAGTGGCGCCTGGTACACGTACGAGGGCGAACAGCTGGGGCAGGGCCGGGAGAACTCCCGGCAGTTCCTGACCGAACACCGGCAGCTCGCCCTCGAGATCGAGCGAAAGGTTCGTGAGGCCGTTGGGCTCACCTCGTTCGACGATGACGGTGCGGAGGTCATCCACCTCGAGGAGCCCGCAGGCGAGCCCGCCGGGGCGCCGGCAAGCTAAGGGGAAGGGGCTTGACCGGCCCCCGGGGGGCCCGATCCCGCGCACCACGAGGGACCGCGAAGGATCGGGCCCTGGGACTCCTGGCCGTCCGGTGGCGAAGTCGGCAAGAGCTCGAGCGTCGCCTCCTCCAGGCGGGTTTCCAAGCGGAAGACGTCCGGTCCACCGTAGATGGCCTGCTCGACGCGGGCCTGGTGGACGACGACCGTTTCGCCAGGGAGCTGGTTCGCTCCCACGTGACGACGCGCCTGTCCGGCGACCGTGCGATCAAAGCGGCGCTCCGCCAAAGGGGAGTGTCCGAGGTGGTGCAGGAACAGGCCCTGAGGGGGGCCGGTGAGGAGACGGAGCGGGCGGCCGCCCTGGCCTCTCGACGCGCCCCGCGGATGCGCGGGCTCTCGCCCGAGGTGGCGTTTCGCCGTCTGCACGGGCTCCTGATGCGACGGGGCTACGGGCCTGGCATCGCCCGGCAAGCCGCGAGGGAAGCCTTACAGGAGGTCTTCGGCCCGGTCGAGGAGCCCGACGTCGACGCCTGAGCCACCCCGCCTTTGCTGCTTGACCCACCCCCTTCGCTGCCTGAGCGTCACCTCGCGGTCGCCGAAGGGTTGCAAGGGGTGCCCACCCGCCGTACATTGTGAAATAGAGAGAGGCCATTCTTGGAGAGATCTGTTCGGATACGACACGTGAACCGAGTTCATCGATCGATCTGTGGAATCCTGAAGGGCCCACGCTGGCGGGCAGGGCCCTGATCTAGAACTCGACCTCCGCCCGATTCATCACGTCGCCGAGCAGGTGGCCGAAGTGGCCTCCGGCTTGGCTTCCTTGCGTTGGGACAGGAGGAAACGATGACAACCGCGCTCGTGGCGGCGCTCGCCGTGGCGATCGGGCTCGCGATCGGTTTCGCCGTCGGGGTGATCGGCCGCCGGGTGTTCGCTTCCCGCCGGCTGGAAACCGCGGAGTCTCGGGCGGCCATGGTGGTGGCCGATGCCGAGCGGGAGGCGGAGACGAAGGTCCGACAGGCCTTGGTGGAAGTGAAGGAGGAGATC
>JACDCJ010000040.1 GCA_013817655.1 Actinosomnolentus pattersoniae (SeqCode) | reverse complement strand
CTCCCTCAATACGTACCCGACGCCGCGAACGGTGTGTAGCACGCGCTCCTCCCCGCCCGCCTCCGTCTTGCGGCGCAGGTACCCGACGTAGACCTCGAGTGAGTTGGACGAGGGCCCGAAGTCGTAGCCCCAAACGCGTTCGAAGATGACGTCGCGAGGGAGCACTCGTCGAGGGTTCGCGAGGAAGAGTTCGAGCAGCAGGAACTCGGTCCTCGTGAGCTCGAGCGGTCGGTCTCCACGGCGAGCCTCGTAGGTATCGAGGTCGAGAGACAGGTCGAGGAAACGGAGGGCCCCCCGTCTCTCCGAGGGCATGGTTCGTCGAATCAGCGCCCGCAGACGGGCCAGGAGCTCCTCCAGGGCGAATGGCTTGACGAGGTAGTCGTCGGCGCCCGCATCGAGGCCGGCCACCCGGTCGGACACCGCGTCCCGGGCGGTCAACATCAAGACCGGTGTCCGGTCGCCCGCCGCCCGCAGGCGGCTGCACACCTCCAAGCCGTCGACGTTCGGCATGAGCACGTCGAGAACGATCGCGTCCGGCGTGTAGGAGGCGAGCATCGCGAGGGCCTCGGCCCCGTCCGTCGCGAGGTCCACCTCGTACCCCTCCATCCGAAGCGCCCGAGCGACGGCCTCGCGGACCGACGGCTCGTCATCGACAAGGAAGACGCGAGATCTGTCCATCTACCCCGTAGTTTGCGGCCGAAGACTGAGAGAACGCTGAACGGGCCCCGAACGCTTGCCGGTGGCTGGACCAGGATCGGCGAACTAGGTGTGTTCGCCCCCTGCCACGGCGGGGAGGATCGAGACCGTATCCCCGTCCTTCACCGCCGTCTCGAGCGAGCCGAGATAGCGGACGTCCTCGTCGTTCACGTACAGGTTGATGAAGCGGTGCAGCGCGCCGTCCTCTGTCACGATGCTTCCGCCGAAGCCCGGATACCGCCGTTCCAGGTCCTGCAGGAGCTCCCGAAGGGTGGCCCCGGAGGCCTCCACGAAGGGCTCCCCGCCGACGTGGCGTCGCAGGATGGTCGGTATGCGAACGGTCACGGCCATATTCAGGCCTCTCCCGGCGCCGCTGTGGCGCTGGGGGCGCCGGCCGTCGATGGCGGGGGCGCCACGCCGCAGAACTGCTCGTAGTCGATCAGCTTCGTCACCGTGGGCGCCTTGCCGCACACCGGGCATTCGGGGTCCCATCGCAGCTTCACGATCGTGAAGTCCATGGCCAGCGCGTCGAAAAGCAGCAGCCGGCCCACCAAGGGGTCTCCCATCCCGGTGATCAACTTGATGGCTTCGACCGCCTGGATGGAGCCGACGATCCCCGGCAGAACGCCGAACACTCCGGCTTCGGCGCAGGAGGGCACCGAGCCGGGGGGAGGGGGTTGGGGGAAGAGGCACCGGTAGCAGGGCGTCTCCGGGCCCGGCAGGAAGACGCTCGCCTGACCGTCGAACTGGTAGATCGAGCCGTACACCAGCGGTTTCCCGAGCATCTGAGTGGCGTCGTTCACCAGGTAACGCACCGGGAAGTTGTCGGTCCCGTCGACGATGACGTCATACGGCTCCATGATCGAAAAGGCGTTCTCGGAGGTGAGCGCCGTGTCGTGTCGTACGACGTCCACCCCCGGGTTGATCCCGGCGAGGCGCTCGGCCGCGGAATCCACCTTGGGGCGCCCGACATCGTCGGTGTCGTGCAAGAGCTGGCGCTGCAGATTCGTCAGGTCCACCCTGTCGAAGTCCAGGATCCCCAGGGTTCCTATCCCGGCGGCGGCCAGGTACATCGAGGCCGGCGACCCCAGGCCGCCCGCCCCGATGCAAAGGACCTTCGAGTCGAGCAGCTTCCGCTGACCCGCGCCGCCGATCCCGGGAAGGATGATGTGGCGCGAGTACCGGAGCACCTGCTCCTCGGTGAACGGCGCCCCCTCGCTCACGAGACGGTCACCTCCAGTTCGTCCACGTCGCCATCGCGAATGCTGAAAGCGCGCACGACCGGGTCCTCCGGAGCGGCAAGGGAAACCAGGACGTACACGGCCTCCGGGTAGAAGGCGAGGCGCCGGTCGGTCACGGACGGATAGGCCTCCGAATGGGTGTGCGAGTGGTAGATGGCGATCAGGTCCCAACCACGATCCTCGATCTCGCGGAAGACCCGAAGCTGCTCGGTCGGGTCCAGCCGGTAGGTCACGGCGCTGTCGTCCGCGTTTCGCATGGGGTAGATGGCCTCGATCGTCCCCCGCGGCCCCCCAAGGAGACCGCACGCCTCCTTCGGGAACTCGCGCCGGGCGTGCTCGATCATCGCGTCGCGGATGGTGAAGGGCAGGCTGACTCGCGGCGCGATTCGACGCCCGGTCTCGATCACACCGCGTTCCTGCTCATCGAAGGTTCCTTCTCGAGGCCCCCCGTGACGGCGATCCGCCCCGGCCGGCCAGACTCGACAACGCCGATCTCTGCGGGGGATATTCCCCGGCGCCCGAGAGCCTCCACCAGCGCCGAAGCCCCGTCCTCCGGCATCGATATCAGGAGCCCTCCCGACGTCTGTGCGTCCGCCAGGACGAGCTGGTGCGGCTCGGAGAGGTCGCCCCAGTCTAGGTGCTCCGCCAGGAAGGAGTGGTTCGATCGCGAGCCGCCCGGCACCACACCGGCCTCGGCGAGCTCCGCCACGCCGGGCAGGAGCGGGACCGACGTGGCGTCGATGGTGGCCGACGCCCTCGAGCCCGAGAGGGCGATGTGGAGGTGGCCGAGCAGGCCGAAGCCCGTCACGTCGGTGGCGGCAACGGCACCGGCCTCCAGCATGGCCTCCGCCGCCGCCGCGTTCAGCGCCGTCATCGTCTCGACGGCGAGGCGCAACTGGTTCGGGCTCGCCCGCCCGGCCTTGATCGCGGTGGCGATGATCCCGGTTCCGAGGGGCTTGGTGAGGAACAGCCTGTCTCCTGGCGCCATGGCCGTGTTCCGCACGATCCGGCCGGGATCGATCAAACCCGTGACGGCCAGGCCGTACTTCGGCTCGGCATCGTGGATCGAATGGCCGCCCACGATGACGGCACCTGCCTGTCCCACTACGGACGCACCACCCTCCAGGACCCTCGCAAGCAGGTCGAGCGGCAGGTCGTTCACCGGCCAGGCGACCAGGTTCAGCGCCGTGATGGGACGCCCGCCCATCGCGTAGACGTCAGAGAGTGCGTTCGCCGCCGCGATCCGGCCCCAGTCGTATGGGTCGTCGACGATTGGCGTGAAGAAGTCGACGGTCTGAACGATAGCCTGCCCATCGGGCAGCACGTAGACGGCCGCGTCGTCACCCGTGGCGGGCGACACCAGGACCTCCTTCGGATACTCGGTTGGTGTGAGGAGGCCCAGGACCTGGGCCAGATCGCTCGGAGCGAGCTTGCACGCTCAACCCGCGCCGTGGCTGAAGCGGGTGAGCCGCACCTCCTCGCGGATCGTCTCGTCCATGCAGCTACTGTACGGCCACGGCTCCCTCGGGCCCGTGGGAAAGGACCTTTCGAGGGACGAGCTCGACGACGGCTCCGACCCACGTCGTCAGATCGGTCCCGAACTTCTGCGCCCACGCATCGCGAAGGAAGCCATCGAGAACCGGCCCGGGCTCCGCATGCACGAGCGCGTCGCCCTCCACGACCACGGCGATGTGCTCCTCCCCCTCCCCTTCGCTCACCACGAGGGTGGCCCATGGCTCGGCCGCCAGGTTTCGGAGCCGGGCCGATCCGGCGACCGAAGGAAGCCAGAACACGCCTTCGCGCAGGCAGAACGCCACCATGGCCGCGTGTGGGCGCCCGTCGGGCCTTGCGGTCGAGAGAACCGCGTACTTCTTCCGTTCCAGGAACCGGTGGAGGCCCTCCGGTGACAGCGAGCGGTCCGGCGGCCATGCGGCCCGGGTCGATCGCGCCGCTCGCTCGACCGATTGGGCCTGCACCCCTCCCAGGGGGGGCCGGCCCGCGTCCTCCGCGACGGCAAGGAGGTGCACGAGGCGAGCGACTCGACGGTAGGGCTCACGAGTGGCGACAGCACGGTCGAGGCGAAGAACCGAGGCGAAGGACGCCTCGTCGATGTCGTCACGCACGCCGTCGGAGAACAGCCGGATGCCGGCCCAGTCCCGCGGTCGCCAGCCGGTCGAGACCAGCAGCGACCGGAGCTCGGCCGTCGAGCGGGACCGGTTCGGGATCCCCAACCTCCCTGCCGAGATGGGATCGTCCAGGACCCGGAGCGCCTCCTCGTACTCGCCCGTCAAACCCGGGCGAAGCGCCAGCGAAGCCCGGTTCTTCTCCAGGAGCGAAAGGACGGCTTCCGACTTGGCGGCCGCTCGAAGGGCGGAGAGGGTTCCCATCGGGTCCTCGGCGTAGACGAGGAGGGTATGGGCGAGCACGGCGTCGAACCCGTCCCCCACCAGGTCGGGAGCGCGTTCAGCAGGTCCCTCGATCAACTGTACGCGCAGGCCCTCGTCCGCCGCCCCCCGCCTCGCCTCCTCGAGCCACTCGCCGGACCGGTCCAACAGTGTGACCATGTACCCACGCCTCGCGAGCGGGAGCGCGAATGCCCCGGTCCCGCCCCCCGCGTCGAGGACCCTCGCCGGAGGCGGGGGAAGCGCCGGCAGCAACCGATCCATGACGAGCTCCAGCCGGGCTCGGCCACGCCCACTCCGGTAATGGCCGGCGAACCAGGCGGCCCTTCCGGCGAACGGATCCTCGAGGCTCATATCAGGCATGTGTCGAACAGGCACTTGCCCCGGAACAGGATGTAGCCGATCCCGGCGAGCGCGTCGACGAGGAAGTGCGCGATCACCAGCGGCCACGTGCGGCGCCAGCGAGAGAACGCGTAGCCGAAGGCCAGACCGAGGGCGACGTTCCCCACGAAGCCCCCCCACCCCTGGTACAGGTGGTAGGCGCCCCGCAGGATCGCGCTAGTACCGAGCACGGCGGCCCTGGTCCACGCCAGCTGCTCGAGCCGTCGCATTAGGTACCCGACGACGATGACCTCCTCCAGAAGCGCTGCCCGAAGCGCCCCGAGCAACAGGATCGGCACCGTCCACCAATGGCCCAACGGTGGAACGGGGACGACGAACCGGTTGACCCCGAGCTCCACCGAGACCACGTAGAGGACCAGCCCGACCGCCGAGACCGCCACCCCCGCAAGCGTTCCCCACCCGATGTCGCCCGGGAATCTCGGCGACCCGAGGCCGATCGAGGCGAAGCCGTCGCCGCTGCGTCGAACCAGGTGGAGCACCAGGGCCACGGGGGCCAGCCCGAAGACGATGGAAGCGAGGTGCGTGGCGAGCTCCACGTCCTGGCGAAAGAGCACTCGCGTCTGCCCGGCGATCGGCGCGGACAGCAGATCCAGGATCGCGAACACGGCGCTCGCCAGCAGGGAGAGCGACAGGACGATCGCGACCTCTTCGGTCAGGAGCCGTCGCGCCGAACGATAACCAGGCGCCGGACCGCTCGCGTTGCGAGGGCGGGAGGTCAGGCCGGGGGGAGCGTGCACTCCCAGACCCGGAGGCGCCACAGCAGCCGGCTTCCCCGCCGGATCAGCCGCACGACGCCCGAGTCCATCAGCGCGCGGACGACCGCGCTCTCCCCGATCTTCGTTGGAAGCGGAAGCAGTCGCTCACGGAGCTGCTGCATCCGGTCGTCGAAGATCTTGCGGGCGGCGGCGAGCACGGCGTTCTCGTCCTGGATCGAACCCGTCGGGAGGTAAAGGCGGCCGCCCGGCACCAGATGCGCCTCCGCGGCCTGGAGCATGGCCACGGGGACCTCGGACCCGGTCGGCCCGCCGCTGAACCCGCCGGGGAACCAGCCGGAGACGGCGGCGATGTCGTCGGGAACGCCGGAGACGTCGCCGATGACGACATCCGCCTTCACCCCCACGAGGGGGTCGAAGAGGCTTCCTTCCCGGACGTCGACCACGTGGCCCAACCCGAGGCGATCGGCGTTCCACCGAGCGAATTCGACGCCCTCTGGGTTCACGTCGGTGCCGTACACCTTGCCGGCGCCGAGGCGGGCCGCGACGAAAGACAGCACGCCCGAGCCACAGCCCACGTCGATGACCGTCTCCCCGGGGTTGATGTTGAGCCCTTCGGCCACCTCACGGCTCGTATGGGTGGGTTCGAACACGCCGTCGGTCAGCATGATGGTGAACGGCCCGACCCGGCCGTTCCATTCGTACTCCCGGGCACGCGAGAGATCCATCCCGGGCATCCTACTCACTCTGAAGCGCAGTAGGCTCTACACCCCTCGATCCCCAGGAAGGCGCGGCATGGACGTCGACATCCGGCTCGTAGCCGAAGAGGAGTTCCCCGCGTGGATCCGCGCGATCGAGGCGGCGTTCCACTACGTCCCCAAGGATGAGGACATCGCCATGGAGCGCTCCGTGGCCGAGCTCGATCGAAGCCTCGTCGCGATGGACGGACCGCAGATGGTCGGTGCGACCGCGGCGTACTCGCTGCGGTTGACCGTGCCCGGGGGGATCATCCCGATGGCGGGAGTCACCGCGGTGGGCGTGCGCCCCACACATCGGCGTCGAGGGATCCTCACCGCGCTCATGCAGCGCCAGCTCTCGGATGTGCGGGAGCGGGGCGAGGCAGTCGCCGGCCTGTGGGCATCCGAGGGCTCCATCTATGGGCGCTTCGGCTATGGCGTCGCGGCCCTGAGCGCGTCGTTCGAGATCCAACGAGACCGTTCAATCTTCGCCAGGCCACACAGGTCCGGGGGCACTATCACTCTCGTCGACCGCGAATCGGCAATGAAAGCCATGCCGGGGGTATACGAGCGGCTACGCCCGAAGCAGCCGGGAATGCTCGGCCGGAACGGCTCCTGGTGGGAGTACCGGTTCGGCGACCTCAAGGATTGGCGCGATGGCGCCACCGAGTTCTTCTTCGCGCTACACCGGGCCGAGGAGGGCGTGGACGGCTACGTCGCGTATCGCGTGAAGCACGACTGGAAGGGGCTCCCGAAGAGCGTTGTCCAGGTCCGCGAGATCCTGGCCACCTCCGCCGAGACGTACGCCGACCTGTGGCGGTACTGCTTCGACGTCGATCTCATCGACACGATAGAGACATGGGGTCGCCCAGCCGACGAGCCCCTGCTGTTCATGGTCGCGGAGCCGCGCAGGCTCGGTCTGAAGCTGTCAGACGGACTCTGGGTGAGGCTCGTGGACGTGGCCGGCGCCCTGGCTGCTCGCCGCTACCGGGAAGACGGCCGCCTGATCCTCGAGGTGCGGGACGGCTTCCTTCCCGAGAACGAGGGACGGTACGAACTGCAGGGCGGCCCCGACGGGGCCGAGTGCGGCTCCAGCCGGGCGGAGCCAGACCTCGTTCTGGGCGCCGATGACCTGGGCGCCACGTACCTCGGCGGCGTTCGATTCAGCACGCTGGCGCGAGCCGGCCGGGTGTATGAGCGAACCGATGGCGCCATCGCGCGCGCCGACGCCATGTTCGGTTGGGATCCTCTCCCGTGGTGCCCGCACGTCTTCTGACCGAATGGATCCGACCCTCGGGCGGTCGGCGGCCGACTCTCAGCGTCGCCGACGGCGCCCGTAAACCGCCGCCGCGGGCAACAGCATCAGCGCCAGGCCAACCAGGCCGAGGTTCGCCATCGAGGCCGACCCGGCCGGGACGATGGATCCGATCCTCGGGCCTTTCGGGCCCGTCCAGCTGAAGATGTCGATGCCCCGCTGGATGTCCGAGGCCATGAAGTAGTAGGTCACCGTGCCGTCCTGGTTGCCGACGGTCTTGAAGTTCTGGACCGCCCAGGTGTTGGCGTTCGGCAGGATGAAGCCCGCAACCTCCGTGAACACCCACTTGCCCGTCTCGTCCAGACGGTAGTCCACGATCTTCGTGCCCTGCGTGTAGTACGCGGTGATGAACCGCTGCGATCCGGCCACCGGCTCCATGACGTGGATGTCGCAGAACGTCTCGGCCGGGACGACCGCCTCGCCGATGAAGATCGCCTTCGGTTCCTCCGGCGTCCCCTGGTAGCCGGGCGCGTACTGGATGTTCGTCGGGTCGCTGATGTCGAACATGTGCGCCCCGCCGTTGCCGAAGGGGTTGTCCAAGCCGGGACTGCACGAAGCGCCGGGCGGCACGACGCCGCCGCCACGCTCGTCGGTGACGAACATGTACGTCCCCGTCCCGTCGGGATCCGATTCGTGTGACACCGCGACCCCGTTGTCCGAACGAACGAAGTTGTTGCTGTTGCAGGTCGTCACGGGCTGGCCCGGTAGATGCGGAAAGACGCAATCCCGCCCGGGGTGGTTGTAGGTGCCCAGGAACTCCCACCCCTCGGCCACGGCCGCGGGGTCCTGGTTCGCGGTGCAGTCGGTGACCTTGGCCCCGGTCTGCTCGCCATCCACCACGGTGCAGTTGAGCGGGGTGCCCTTCACGGCGCCCGTTGTGGGGTCGGTGAGCTCGCTCACGTCGAAGATCAGCGTGGCGTTCAGGGCCGCGCAGTAGATCCGTCCCCTCCGGGCCGTGATGTCGTGGCAGGCGGCCGAGCCTCCCACGAGCATCTGGTCGTGGACGTCGTACATCTGCGTCCACGTCGTCTCGAACGGGATCCGGTAGACGGCCGGTCGGCACGCTTCGCGCTTCGTTTCGATGGGCAGGCGGGCCTTCACCAGGCATGAGCGAATGTCGAGCACATCGATCCACGGACGTCCGGCGAAGTCCGACGAGCTGTTGTAGACGACCCATGGCCGGGTCGCATCGACCGTGACGTTGTGCGAGGTCCCGGCGTGGCGGGTCAGATGGACCTCACGCGCCTCGAATCCTGGCCGGTTGATCCTGCTGATGTCGACGAACTCGAGGCCGCCCCCCAAGCCGTCGTGGCAGCGTCCGGTAGCGTCCGTCGTATCGATGAGCAGCAGCGGGTTCTTGCTCGATGTCACCTGGACGTCGTGCTGAAGGCCTGTCGTGCCTCCCGGGTTCTCCGTCGGGCAGTTCGCCGAGCCGTGATCGGCGACCCAGCTCGGGCTGACGACGCCGCCCTCGGTCAGGCGGATGATGCGCTGCCCGACGTGCAGCTCGTCAGCCTGCCCGAGCGTCCCGGACGACGCATACCAATCCTTACCCTGTGTGAAGAACTCGAGGTCGGTCCCGGGGTTCGCCGGGAAGTTGCGGATGAAGTCCCAGGTACCCTCGCCGGTCGCGATGAACTCGCTCTCGGTCGCGCCTTCCGTCGGCGACAGGGGGGTGTTCGGATCGGTGTGGTCCGCTCGAGCGACGCCGAGCGGCGTCAGGCCGACCACGAGGGCGAAGACGAACAGGGCGGGGGCGATCTTCCTGAGCATCGCGGGCACTCCCTTCTCAGGTTCCTTGGCGGGCAACCGAAAGGCGGCGCGTGCATCGCCGTTCGGAGAAAGGAGGTTAGCATAGGCGGCCGTGCCTTCTCCACTCGCGGGCCCGCTCGCGAATGTGGCGCTCCACCCCCTGACCGAGCACTCGGTGCTGCCCATCACCCCCGTGCTGGCCGCCTCGGTTGCCATCGCGATCGTGGTCGCCGTGGCGGTGCTGTGGCCTGCTTCCCGTAAGAGGGCCGTGCGGGCGGGCCGTGAACCCCTCCAGTCCTGGGAGGGGTCGCTGTCTCTGGGACAGACCGTCACGCGCGTGCTGGCGATCTTCGTCCTGCTGCTCGCAATCGCCGCGGGCCGGTTCGGTTCGGACCAGCAACTCGAGAACATCGCGCCGGCTCTGGTCGTCGGCGCCGCCTGGCCGCTTCTCGTCCTGGGGAGCGCGTTGCTCGGACCCATATGGCGCTGGATCGATCCCTGGGACGGCATCGCCCGACTGCTGAGCCCCAACGAGAGTCGCGGGAGGGAACGCTCCGCTCCCGGGAACGGCAGGTCGGGCGTGCATCTCGCCCTGGTGCCGGCGCTCGCATGGGGCTGGTACCTCAGCGTCTACATCGATGCGCTCTCGCCCCGGTCCGTCGGCACCGCTCTGGGGCTGTACACCATCGTCACACTCGCGGGGTGCCTCGCGATGGGTCGGGTCTGGTGGCTCTCGCGTGTTGAGCTCTTCGGCCTACTCTTCGGATGGACGGCGCGCTTCCCCCGAGGCCGGCTGACGGGCTGGTCCCCGCCCCCCGGGACAGAGCTCATCCTCGGGGCGCTCGCGGGCGGCCTGCTGTTCGGCGCGGTTCGCCAGTCCGAGCTCTGGGGGGAGCTGAACGTCGTTCCCGGGGCAACGCTCTACGCCACTATCGGACTGCTGCTCTCGGCCGGCGGGATGGCCGCGCTGCTCTGGGCCCTCCGGCGGCTCGCCGCCTCGCGAGGCGCCGCCGGAAGTGTGGCGGCCGCGGTCGTACCGGCCCTGGCCGGCCTGGCGGTGGCCTTCGGCCTCGCTCGCAACCGTCTCTTCACGAGCCTTCAGCTGCTGCCCACACTCGCGGCCGACCCCTTCGGTCGAGGCTGGAGCCTGTTCGGAGAATCCACCTTCGGGGTGAACTTGAACCCGCTGGGCGACAGGGGACGCGTGGCGACGCAGCTGGCCCTTCTGCTGACGGGGTCAGTGATCGGGGCGGTCGTCCTTGCCCGCCGGTCCGTCGTACGAGGGCGCGTACCGGGCCTCGCCGGCCTCCTGGCCGTCCTCGCCGGCGGAGTCCTCGCCGTCACGGCGTCGGCCTGAGCCACCGCGTCCTCACGTGAGGTCGGTGCCGTAGGGGCAGTCCTTGCGAGGCTGCAGGATCAGCTTTTCCATCCGCGGTGGGCTCGCGAAGTCGAGAGCGCCGGTCAACGGATCCGCCTGCCCGTCTCGCGCCGTCATCGGAGGGAGGCCGTGGAGGTCCTCGATGAGGCGCAAGACGGAGGAGAACTCATACGTCGTCGAGTCGATCGAGCCCCCGTCAGGATTGTCCCCGGACCGGGTCCAGGGCGAGATGATGAGTGCCGGCGTTCGCGGCCCCGGACCCATGATGTCGTACCTGGGCGGACGCACGTGGTCGTAGTAGCCGCCGAAATCGTCCCACACGACGACGATGAGTGTGCTCTCCCAGTAAGAGCTTCGCATCACCGCGTTGACCTGCTGCACCGTCCAGTTCTCCCCCGCGCACACGCTGACGCCGGCGCCCGGGTGTTCGTTATAGGGCTCCGGGGGGATCAGCCATGAGACGGCCGGCAGTTGCCGGGAACGAATGTCGGCGAGGAAATTCGATGGGTCCTGCACCTTGGTCCACATCGGGCCGTATCGAACATGACGGATCGACTGCAGAACGTTCATCCATCGGTCGGCCGTGACGTAGTACTTCCAATCGATGCCGGCTCGCTCGAGCTTGTCGGGCAGGACCTGTATGTCGAAGCAGAGCCGGATGGCCTCCCAGTAGGTGGTGAGCTCCTCACGCATCCCGGGCTCGTTGATCTTGTCCTGCAGGAACAGGATGCGGTCCACGTCGGCCTCTGTCAGCCCGTCGCGGAAGCGGGTCGAGTACTCGGTCGGATCGTCGCAGTAGTTGCCGGCGGAATCTGTGGAGGTCTTGTTGTCGATGATCTTGTAGGAC
>JACDCJ010000191.1 GCA_013817655.1 Actinosomnolentus pattersoniae (SeqCode) | reverse complement strand
GGTCGCGCTCAGCGCCGCCGTGACGGTGCTTCTGGCCGGGGCCTGTGCGAGCGGCGGCAGCGAGCCCCGGAGGTCCGAGCAACCCCGCTCTACCGACGGTGGCCCCGTCCTCACGGTGCTCCAGCGTGACTTCGCCTTCGAGCCCTCGATGTTCTCGGTGGCGAGCGGGGCTCGTATCACGGTGTCGAACGTCGGGGCCACGACCCACACGTTCACAGTGGAGGGCGGTCCGGACATCGACAACGTCCCCCTCGCAAGCAACCAGGTCCTGATCGACCTTCCCCGGGGCAGCTACCCGTTCCGATGCGTCTACCACCGGCAGATGACGGGAACCCTCACGGTGAGGTGATGCGCCGGGTGGCCGTTCCCACCAGCGCCTCAGGCGCCACGCAGCGCGGGGAGCACCTGTTCGGCGAACAGCTCCATGGCCCGGGCCGCGGTGTCCGCTTCCATGCCCGGATAGTGGAGCCTGACGATCAGGTGGAAATCGGTCCGTCCCGCGAACGCCTCGACGACCGGGCGGAGCGCCCGCGTCACCTCAGCGGCCGAGCCGGCGATCGTCATGCGTCGGACGGTCTCTTCGTCGGGGGGTTCCACGACGAAGCCTCGGCCGGGGGTGTCTCCACCCGCGGCCCAGCCTCTGTAGGCGCCGAGCTGGTGACCCGCGCCTTCACGCACGACCTCCCAGGGGTCCCCGTCGCCCCAAACGAAGGCGTTCTGCAGTTGAGCCAGGGCGAGGGCGGATGGATCTCGGCCGGCGCGCCGGGCCTCCTCCTCCGCCAGCTGGAAGTCCAGCCGCATCTTCTCGACCCCCCCACCGCGAGTCCGGATGTAGCCGTCGGCGATCCGTCCGGCCCGGCGGATGGCCGGCTCGGCGGTTCCTCCGAGGAGGATCGGCGGGCCGGACTCCCTGGCGGGGCGAGGCGTCACCCGTACCTCGTCGAAGTCGAAGGCCCGCCCGTGATATGAGAAGCGCTCCCCGCTCCACGCCAGGCGGAGGACGTCGATGGCCTCGACCGTCCTGGACACCCGCTCGGACAGCGGGACGCCGAACATCCGGAACTCCTCCTCCCGCCATCCAAGGCCCAGCCCGAGGATGAGGCGTCCGCCACTCAGGAGGTCGACGGTCGCCGCATCCTCCGCGAGCCGGAGCGGATGGTGGAACGGCGCCAGGACCACGCCCGTCCCCAGAAGGATCCGGTCGGTCGCGGCGGCAAACGCCCCAAGCGTCGTCAGGAGCGAAGGCATGTAGCCGTCCCCGGCGCCATGGTGCTCGCTCACCCAGGCCGAGTCGAAGCGAAGCGTCTCGGCGAGCCGGACCAGGTCCAGGATCTCGCCGTACTCCTGTACGAACGTGCGATCGGATCCCGGGGGCACCTGCCCCGTGAAGAGTCCGATGCCTATTCGCACCGCCATGAGCCCGAACCCTACCATCGACGTCTTACCTCTCGACCGCCCGCTAAGGTGGGGTACGTTCGCGGTCGGGTGCTGCTCGGAGGGCGATGACGATGGACAGAAGGGGCGAGTGGAACGAGCTGGCGGCACAGCTCGCGGTCGACAGCATCAGGGCCTCGACCGCGGCAGGATCGGGGCACCCGACGTCATCGCTCTCGGCCGCTCATCTTCTCGCCGTCCTGTTCTCGGAGCATCTGCGCTTCGACGTCGAGGAGCCGAAAGACCGCGCGAACGATCGCTTCGTGCTGTCGAAGGGGCACGCCTCTCCGCTGATGTTCGCCGTCCTGAAGGCCATCGGCGCCCTCTCGGATCGAGAGCTCCTGTCGTTCCGGCGGTTCCGAAGCCCGTTGCAGGGACATCCTGCGCCCGTGCCGGAGATGCCATGGATCGACGTGGCCACGGGATCGCTCGGGCAGGGACTCCCGATCGGGCTCGGGATGGCGCTCGCGATGCGTGTGCACGACCTGCCCGGGCGGGTGTGGGTTCTCATGGGCGACTCGGAGGCGGCGGAGGGTTCTGTTTGGGAGGCGATGGAGAACGCCTCGCACCACGGGGTGCGCAACCTGACGGCCATCCTGGACATGAACCGCCTCGGGCAGCGCGGCCCAACGATGCTGGAATGGCGGGGAGACACCTACGCCGCTCGGGCTGAGGCCTTCGGCTGGCGGGCGATCCAGATCGACGGCCACGACGTGGCGGCCATCGACGAGGCCTATCGCCGTGCAGAGGACGGTGAGGGACCGACGCTCATAATCGCCCGCACCGAGAAGGGCCACGGGGTCTCCTTCTTGGCGGACGCCGAGGGGTGGCACGGCAAGGCCCTCGACGACGGACAGGCACAGGCGGCCATCGAGGAGCTCGGCGGGGAGCGATCGCTGAGCATCGTGCCGCCCAAGCCGGATGCTCCGGGGGGGCCGCAGGACGTGGGCGGAGACGTCGCGCTCCCCGAATACACCGGCGAGGTCGCGACGAGGAAGGCCTTCGGTGAGGCCCTCGCGGCGCTGGCAGCGAGAGCCGACGTAGTGGTACTCGACGGTGAAGTTTCGAACTCGACCCACACAGAGGACTTCGAGAAGGCGGCGCCCGACCGCTTCTTCCAGATGTACATCGGCGAGCAGAACATGCTGGGGGCGGCGGTCGGCCTCCAGGCCCTCGGTGTGACGGCATTCGCCGCGACGTTCGGGGCGTTCCTCACGCGGGCGTACGATTTCGTCCGGATGGCGGCCGTCAGCCGGGCGAACGTACGACTGTGCGGCTCCCACGCAGGTGTTTCGATCGGCGAGGACGGCCCGTCCCAGATGGCGCTCGAGGACCTCGCGATGATGCGGGCCGTGCACGGCTCCACGGTCCTCTACCCGGCCGACGGCAACTGCACCGCGAAGCTCGTGCTGTCGATGGCCGATCTCCCGGGGATCTCGTACATCCGCACCACCAGAGAGAAGACCCCGAGGCTCTACGGCTCTTCGGAGGAGTTTCCCATCGGCGGGAGCAGGGTCCTGCGTTCGGGTGAGAAGGACCGGGCGGCTCTCGTTGCGGCCGGGGTGACGGTGTTCGAAGCGTTGAGGGCAGCGGAGGCGTTGAGTGAGGACGGCATAGAGGTGCGCGTGATCGACGCCTACTCGGTGAAGCCCATCGACGAGCGCACGCTGGTGGCCGCCGCCGAGGACACCGGGTTGGTCGTGGTGGTGGAGGACCACTGGCTTGATGGGGGGCTGGGGGATGCGGTGCTCGCCGCCCTGGCTTCCGGTGGCCGACCGATGAGCCAGCGCGTCGTGAAGCTCGGGGTGAACCAGATGCCGGGGTCGGGCACTCCGGAGGAGCTCAGGGACTGGGCCGGCATCTCGGCTCCGAGAATCGCGAGCGCGGTCCGCGCCGCGCTCCGATGACCGAGGGCTTGGGAGGAGACCTGACCGTAGATCCGGCGCCCCCGCCCCCACACCGTCGAGGTCCCGATGGGGAGGCGCCGCCCCGCCCGCCGGGATCGTTGCCCGCTCCGCCCGGCCCGGGAGTCGGGGAGGGCGC
The DNA here is from genome assembly GCA_013817655.1 of Actinosomnolentus pattersoniae (SeqCode). Classification (GTDB taxonomy): domain Bacteria; phylum Actinomycetota; class UBA4738; order UBA4738; family UBA4738; genus JACDCJ01. The sequence continues at coordinate 75 of JACDCJ010000191.1, read as the reverse complement.
GCTACGCTTCAGCCACTCGGGCGAGAGGTACCTGCTGGGCTACGGCTCCGAGTACTTCGGCATCTGGGACCGCAA
>JACDCJ010000190.1 GCA_013817655.1 Actinosomnolentus pattersoniae (SeqCode) | reverse complement strand
CGGATAGGCAGCGGGGCCGGGATACGCCTCCCAGAGCTCGAGCGCGTGCCGGCCGTGCGCCATGGCGCCGTCGAGGTCTTCGCGCCGCCAGGCAGCCCATGCCAGGTTTCCTTCGGCCGCCCCCTCGTACTCGATCATGCGGAACTGCCTCGTCAGCTTCAGGGCATCGCCGGCGAGGGCCATGACCGCTTCGACGTCGCCTTTCATCCGGCGAATAGCGACCAGGTACGTGAGGCAACGACCTCGAATCGTCGCCTCGCCGATTCGCTCGGAGAGCTCGAGCCCCGAGGATATGTGCCGCTCGGCGGTTTCCAGGTCGCGAGCGAAGAAGTGCACGAAACCGAGCAGGAATCGTCCGTGCGCGGCCTGTGCGAGGTTCTCCGACTCCTCGCCGGCCCCGTGGGTCTCCCGGGCGCTCTCGAACAGTTCGTCCGATGGCGTGTAGCGGTCCCGGCGCATTAGCGCGAGCGCGAGCGCCTGATGAAGCCGGGACCGCTGATAAGGCGTCCCGTGAGCCTCAAGAAACGGCCGTATCTCGTCGACCAGCTCGAGAATCCGGCGCCATTCCCCGCGCCAGTAGTGAATCCAAGTACGGTCCAAACCGAGCTCATTGCGCTCGCTCCGCCATTTTGGGACATCATCTCCCCTCGGCTCCTCCCCCAGTGCGAGCCCGGCCTCCTCCACGGTCGCGAGCGCGTCCTCGAAGCTGCGCTCTGCGACCAGGACGCTGCCGATGCGGCGCAGGACCCGGGATCGTCCCGCGCGGTCGTTCTGCGCGAGACGGGTCAGGGCCGCCCGGTAAGCCGTTCGTGCTTCGGCGCCTCTGCCGGTCCGCGCCAGGACGTCCCCTATCCCTTCCTCCATCGCGGTCGCCGCCTGTTCCCACTTCGTCCGGTTCACCGGCTCTGCGGCCAGAACGCGCGCGACCTCCGCGCGGGCCTCGCGATAGAAACCGAGCGCCTCCTCGTTGGCGTACTGGGCCCTCGCCCGGTCCCCGGCCCTCAGCAGGTATTCCGCCGCCAGGGAGTGCTCTGCCGCCCGCTGGAAGTGGAGCCCCAGCGTACCGGCAAGCTCGTCGAGCTGTTCGGGAAAGAGCGCCTCGATCGCCTCACCGACCCCGCGGTGGAGTCTCCGACGTCGAGCGAGGAGGAGCGTGCCGTAGCTCACGTCGTGCGTGATGACGTGCTTGAAGATGTACTCCACGATCTCCGTGTCGGCTTCCCGTCCCTCTCCCCACTCTCGCGGGCGGACGAAGGCGCGCCGCCTGAGCTCTTCCAGCGAGCCGTCCAGGTGGGGCTCGACCTCGCGGATCAGATGCCCCAGGACTCGGCGGTGGAAGATCCTTCCGATGACGGAGGCCGTTTGAAGGGTCCGCTTGTCCGCCGCGGCGAGTCGATCGATCCGGGCCGCGATCACCCCTTGAAGGGTATCGGGGACCTCCAGGCGCTCCACGTCCGGCGCAGCCGCCCGCTCGCCCTCTCGCGCGGCGAGGCCGGCGTCGACGAGCGAGTGGAGCAGCTCCTCCAGAAAAAGCGGGTTGCCCTCGGCCTTCTCCAGGACCAGCGCTCGCGCGTTCGGTGGGAGATCCACTTCGCCGAGGTATTCTTCCACGAGCTTCTGGCTCTCGGTTTCGTTCAGCCCCGCGAGCTCGACAACCTCGTACCGCTCTCCATGGCCCTCCGCGAATCGACGATGAAGCTCCAGCATCCGGCCCGGCTCCGAACGAAAGACGAGGACGAACAGAATCGGCACTTCATCCGGGAGATCGAACAGACCATCGAGAAGCTCGAGCGACGAGGCGTCGGCCCAGTGCAGGTCCTCCCATACGAGTACCATCGGGGTGCCACGAGCCCTCCGTCTCAGGAAATCATGAAACGCGCCCGCAATCCGTTGCTTGAGCAGTTCGCCGGAGAGATAGCGAACCTTCTCGGCCATCCGTTCGTCGTCGAGCTCGAGGTCGAGGAGCACGGCCAGATAAGGGGTAATCTCTCCGGCGTCCTCGGGCGCGATCCGGTCGACGGCATCCCGAAGCGACCCTGCCAGATCCTCACCGACTCCCTCGGCCCGCACGTCCAGGAGCGAGCACAGAAGGCCGCGCGCGACGCCGTAGGAAAGCCCATGCGCGTAGGAGAGCCCGCGGCCCTCGGCCCAGCGGATTCCACGTCCGGCCGACTGGCGGGCTTGCGCCACGAGGCGGCTCTTACCGAGCCCGGCCTCGGAGACGATCGCGATCCTCCCTCCGGCGCCTTGCTCGAGGCGGGCGATCGCCTGACCAAGCCGCGCGAGCTCCTCTCCTCTCCCCACCAGCGGCCTTCGCCCGGGGATCTCGCGGGAGGGAGTTGGCGCTTCCTTCGGTCCGCGCAGGCGGTAGACGAGGATCGGATCACCCTTCCCCTTGACGCGGACTTCGGACAGGGGGTCGAAGTCGAACACCGCCGCGGTCAGCCGGAAGGTGTCGTTACCCACCAGGATCTCCCCTCGCTCCGAGATGTCTTCCAGCCGGGCCGCCATGTTCACGGCGTCCCCCATGACCGAGTAGTCCTGACGACCGAGGGCACCCACGTGGCCCGCCACGACCGTGCCGGTATTGATCCCGAAGTGTAGGCCCAGATCCGTCCCGTGCTCCCGGTTGAACTCAACCAGCGCGGCCTGCATTTCGCGCGCGGCCGACAGGGCCCGCATCGCGTCGTCCTCGTGCGCGACGGGCGCCCCGAAGAGCGCCACGATCGCGTCACCGACGAATTTGTCGACCGTTCCCTCATAGCGGCTCACGACCGGCACCAGACGGTCGAAGCAGCGGTTCATGAGATCACGGACTTCTTCGGGATCGAGATCGGCAGCGAGCTGCGTGAAGCCCGACACGTCGGCAAACATGACTGTGACGAGCTTGCGCTCACCTTCCTCGCGAGCGTCCTTCGGCGGCGGCGCGGCCGGCGCTGGCAACTCGCACTCGTCGAGCTGGCGACCCAAGGCCGCCAGCGCCAGATCGACCGCCTCGTCGCCCAGCAAGGCGCGCTGGGCCTCCAGCCGTTCCATCGCGGCGTGGATCGCGCCCGAGTTCTCGTTCTGGCTCATCCCGGATCAGCTCCCTCTGCACCAAGGCGATGAACGATCCACGTACGCGGCTCATTGTACGGTGCTGGAGCCGGCGCGGAAAAGCCCTTATCGCGGGGGGTGGGCGAGGCAGCCGGTGGACAATTGGCGCGGTGCGGTAAGGATCAAACCACCCGCAAAGGGGAGACGGCGGGGGGGAGCGACCCCGGAACAAGACGCGAAAAGGCCCCGCTCCAGAGGAGGAACGGGGCCTCTCCAGCGCCTTAGGCGGGCGGCGTGCCGGCCAACGGGCCTCGCCGGTTGCATTCCGCCGGGACCGTGCCCTACTCCGCGGGCGCGGCGCCTTCCATGCCGGCCTCCAGCGCGTCGCTGTTCCAAATGTCGGCGACGATCTTCCACTCGCCGTTGATGTTCTTCCAAGTGGCCACGAACTTGCCCGTTTCCTGATAGGGCGTGCCGTCGGGGGCGGTTCCGCTCATCGTGAAGGTTCCCACGTCGACGGCG
>JACDCJ010000189.1 GCA_013817655.1 Actinosomnolentus pattersoniae (SeqCode) | reverse complement strand
CAACCTCGGAGACAACGCCGCCCGGCACGCCCGCAGCCGAGTCTCCCTATCCGTCGGCGAGCGAAACGGCACGGTTGTGCTGAGCGTGGACGACGACGGACCGGGAATCGTCGAGGCCGACCGCGAGCGGGTCTTCGAACGGTTCGTGCGGCTCGACGACGCTCGAGCCCGCGACCACGGCGGCAGTGGTCTCGGACTGGCCATCGTGGCGGAGCTCGTCCGGGCGCACGGCGGCTCGATCTCGGTATCGGACAGCCCACTGGGCGGCGCCCGCATCGAGGTCGCCCTCCCCCGCGCCTGAAGGAACCTTCAGGGGCGTTCAGCCTCCCTTCAGCGACCTCCCTTCATTATCGAACCAGTCGAGACGAGACCGCGGACAGCGGTCGGAAACGAAGGGAGGCACACCGATGGATCGAAAGTCGAAGTGGATCGTCGGCGGGACCCTCGCCGCCGTCCTCATCGGAGGGGGCGCAGGCATCGCGATCGCGAGGGGCGCCGGCGATGACGACCGGCCCGTCACCGGCTCGAGGCTCGACAGGGCCACGGCGGCGGCGCTCCGGGAGACCGGCGGCGGCACCGTTACCGAGACCGAGGTCGGCGACGACGGCGCCGCGTACAGCGTCGAGGTCCGCCTGGAGGACGGGACCCAGGTCGAAGTCAACCTCGACGAGAACTTCAACGTGATCGGCCAGGCATCCGACGATGACGGCCGCGGCGACCAGGACGGCCCGAACGACGACTGATCCCACCGGGGATCCTAGAGCGATGGAGGACGACATGGATCGCCAGCCTGAAGACCGGACACAACGAAACCGGCCCAGGCGCCGGCCCGCGGCGACGCTGCTCGGCTTGGCTGTCGCGGCCGCGCTCGTGACCAGCGCATGCACCTCCGGGGGCGGCTCGGATGCCGCCTCCGGGGAAGGAGCTGCAGGGACGACGGCGCCGGCAGGGGAGACGATCCCTCAGCCGATCGTTGCCGATTTCTCGGTCGCGCCCGAGAACGAACGGGTCGATCTCTCCATGCCCACGTTCTCCGACCCCAGCAGCATCACCAACCCGCTGTTTCCCGTCTCCAGCCAGGAGTCCGTCCTGCTACTCGGCCGTGTCGACGGCCAGCCGTTTCGGACCGAAGTCACACTGCTGCCCGACTCAAGGATCATCGAGTGGGAGGGCCAGCAGGTCGAGGCGCTCGTCTCCCAGTACGTCGCGTTCCTGGGTGGGCGCATCCACGAGGTGGCGTACGACTTCTACGCCCAGGCGGATGACGGATCCGTCTGGTACTTCGGCGAGGACGTCTTCAACTTCAAGGACGGCGTCATCGTCGACACGCACGGCACCTGGATCGCCGGCAAGGACGGCCCGGCCGCGATGATCATGCCGGCGGACCCGAAGGTCGGCGATGTCTACCGGCCGGAGAACATCCCAGGCTTCGTCTTCGAGGAGGTCACCGTCAAGGCCGTCGACCAGACGCTGGACGGCCCGCTCGGCCCCATCCAGGGGGGGCTCCTCATCGAGGAGCTCCACATGGACGGGAACACGGAAGACAAGACGTTCGCCCCTGGCTACGGCGAGTTCTACACGGCCGGCGGCGGTGACGTCGAGGCGCTCGGGCTCGCCGTGCACACCGACGCGGTCTCCGGTCCAGAACCACCGGAGCTGGAGGCCCTCTCGAGCGGCGCCCTCGATGTCTTCGCGGCAGCCGAATCCCGAGATTGGACCACCGCTTCGGGCACGGTGGAGATGATGACCGGAGCCTGGGAGACCTTCAGGGCCGGGGAAGTTCCGATCATGATCGAACCCCGGTTTACAAGTGCTCTCGAGGCGCTCGCCGATGCTGTACAAACCCGCGACGCGGCACGCGTCCGTCAGGCGGCCATCACCGCGGCTCAGTGGAGCCTGGACCTGCAACTCCGCCACCGGCCCCCCGTCGAGGTCGACATCGCCCGCTTCGATCTCTGGGCTGCTCAGCTCATGGTCGATGCTGCCGCGGGGGACGCGGCCGCGGTCAACGGCGACTTCTTCACCCTCGACTACATCCGGGACCGAATCCTGCATACGTTCGAAGGCGCTGACCCGGCTCACATCAACGCTCAGCTCGAGGAGCTGCAGGGAGCCGTGGGCGACGAGGAGCTCGACGCCGCGTCACAGGCGGCCGGGCAACTCCGCGCGACGATTGCCGCTCTGCAACCCGCCAGCTGATCGACTTCAGGCGCCGGGCTTCAGGAGGACCCAGATGTTCTCGGCCGGCCAGCGGCGGGCCCACTCGAGCGGGGCGTGGAAGTCATAGGTGGTCTCAGCGTCCGGCGGGGGTCGGAGCTCCAGCAGATCTTCGACGACAAGGCCGCTCCGGCGGAACAGGCGGATCCACTCCCCGTATGGAAGCTGGAAGGAAACCTCATCTTCCACCTCGATCCGGTGAAGGGAGAAGTACTCGAGCCGCAGCGCCTCACCGACCCCCTCCCCACCGCCCGGCCAGCAGATGTCCAGCAACGGACTCGACATGTTGAAGGCGAACAAGCCTCCGGGACGAAGGATTCGCGCCGCCTCCGGAACCACCATTTGCGGATCGCAGAACGAAGTGGCTCCGTGGTCGCAGAACACCACGTCGAAGGCGCCGTCGGCGAAGGGCGTGGATTCCGCGCTCGCGTGGACGAGCGGGGCGTGCACCCCCGTCTCCGACATGAGACGGATTCCGTGATCGAGCTGTCGTTCGGAGAGATCGAGCCCCACGGCGCGGGCCCCTCGCCGGGCGAGGCAGATGGTCCACTGGGCGGCCCCGCACCCGAGCTCCAGCACCCGCTTGCCGCGCACGTCCCCGAGCACCCCGAGCCTCTCTTCGGGGATCCCCCAGATACCCCAGGCGGCGTCGCCCGTGTCGAGCTGCGGACCGTGGGTGCGCTGGTAGTCGTCACTGGTCCGGTTCCACCCCACCCGATTGATCCTCGCGTGGCTCGATAGGGCCATTCGTCTCCTCCTCGAAGGGGTCGGGGTTCGGCGCGAACGAGCGCCTCCCGACCGTCCTACCTACACGGCGAAGCGAACGTGCAGTACGTCTCCCTCGCGCACCACGTACTCCTTTCCCTCAACGCGCAGCCGGCCCTTCGCGCGGGCCGCGTCCCATCCTCCCGCGGCGATCAGGTCGGCGTAGGAAACGACCTCGGCCCTGATGAAGCCCCGTTGCAGATCGCTGTGGATCACCCCGGCGGCCTCCGGAGCGCTCGCGCCGCTGCGAACCTCCCAGGCCCGGGTCTCGTCCGTTCCAGTCGTGAGGAACGTGATCAGGTCCAGGGCCCGGTATCCGGCCGCCACGACCCTGGGCAGCCCAGGCTCGGCCACTCCGAACGCCTCGAGCAGCGAGTCGGCTTCGCCGCGCGGCATGCTCGCCGTTTCGGCCTCGAGCGCCGCCGAGATGCCCAGGGTGCCGGCCGGGAGCCCGGCCGGGAGGGAGCCTCCTTCCTGCATGTTCGCGACGACGACCCATGGCTTGAGCGTCAGGGGCGCCAGGCTACGAAGTTCCCGGAGCTCCTCCTCCTCGAGGCTCGCGTCGCGCAGCAACGTCTCGT
>JACDCJ010000188.1 GCA_013817655.1 Actinosomnolentus pattersoniae (SeqCode) | reverse complement strand
GGGGCACCCCGCGGCCGACATCGGCAATCTGGCGGCGCACGTGCTCCTGCGAAGCCTCCAGCGGGGCGCCGACGTTCGCTCGGGACGGCGTGCGGTGCGGCGGCTCCTGGACGCCTACTGCGCGGCCGGCGGCGACGTCGAGTCTCGCGAGGTCTCATCGGCGGGAGCGAGGACCCTGTTTCGCCTGTCGTGCCTGTACCTGTTCCGGCGGCGCTGGCAGGAGATCACCGAACGGCTGCTCGACGAATCCGTCCGCTGGGCGGGCTGGGCGAGGGGGAATGCGACATGAGACCGATCGGCGTTGTGGGACTCGGCGTGGTGGGCGGCACGGTGACCCGCGCGTTCGAGGAGGCGGGCCAACCCGTGCGGGGTTACGACGCATACCAGGGGACCGGAGCCCCCGAGGACATGGCGGGCTGCGAGGTGGTGTTCCTCTGCGTTCCCACGCCCAACGGACGGGACGGCGCATACCGATTGGACGAGGTCTGGTCAGCCCTGCGGTGCCTCGATCCCTACCTCAACGCCGGCACCATCGTCGTCGTGAAGTCGACCGTTCCCCCGGGTACCAACGACCGGCTGGCAGCGGCGTTCCCTCATCTCGTGTTCGCGAGCGTACCCGAGTTCCTCGTCGCGGACCGCCCCCTGGAGACCTTCACGCGGCCGGACCGGGTCGTCGTCGGATGCCGCTCCCGCGCGGCCGGAGCGCGTATCGGCGAGCTGATGGAGCTCGTCGCTCCCTGTGCTCCGATCGTCTTCTGCCGCCCTGCCGAGGCGGAGCTCATCAAGCTCTCAGCCAACGCCATGCTGGCCGCGAAGGTCACGATGGCGAACGAGCTCGCGAACGTGTGCGAGCGGTTCGGGGTCGACTGGGCGCGCGTACAGGCCGGCGTGGGGCTCGACCGTCGCATCGGCCCCGATCACCTCTCGGTGACGCCGGAGCGCGGCTTCGGCGGGACCTGCCTCCCCAAGGATCTGACCGGCCTCATCTCGGCGGCTCGCGCGACCGGCTACGTCCCGCCCGTTTTGGAGGAGATCTCGGAGTTCAATCGCCGGATCCGCCGCGACAGGAAGCTCAGATCCGCTTCCTGACCGTCTGGCCGGTCTCTCGGCGCCGCTACTGATCGTCTCCGGGGCGAAGCACCTCGATCCGGGACGAGCCCGGGACCCGGCGCCATCTTTCCTGAGGCCCGCGGAGGGCCTTGCGCACCCTCCAGGCGATCAGTCCGGCGATGAGGACGAACCCCAGGAAGAGGCCGACGGCGACGCCCACCGCGACCTTGAGGACGGCCCAAAGGGTGCCGGTGATGGCTAGGACCAGCAGGATGAGGATGAGCCACATCGAATGTTCCTTTCGTCGTCCCTTCAGTGTAGATCGAGGAGGCCGCGTCGCGAGCGGCCCGGGGTGTAGCGGGCCCGGTCTGGGTAGGAGCTCGGTGGGATGATCCACGTCGGGACGAGCGGCTGGCAGTACGACTCGTGGAAGGGGCCGTTCTATCCCACGAAGCTTCCGAAGCGGGAGTGGCTGAGCCACTACGCCTCGCTCTTCCCGGTGGTCGAGGTCAACAACACCTTCTACCACCTCCCCCGTGAGGCGACCTTCGACCGGTGGCGGGAGGAGCCGCCGCCCGAGTTCCTGTTCGTCGTCAAAGCCAGCCGGTACATCACGCACGTCCGGCGGATGCGGGACGCGCGAGACCCGGTCGAGCTCCTCTGGTCGCGGGCCCTCCGCCTCGGGGACAAGCTCGGGCCCGTGCTCTTCCAGTTCCCTCCGGGCCTCAAGGCCGACGCGGATCTCCTGCGCGAGTTCCTCTCGGTCCTGCCCCCCCGGATGCGGGCAGCCTTCGAGTTCCGCCACGACTCATGGTGGCGCGACGACGTATGCGAGGCATTGGACGGCGTGGGGGCAGCGTGGGTGCTCGCCGACCGCCCCGGCCGCCGGGCGCCCGTGATCGCCACGGGTGGGTGGGCCTACCTGCGGTTCCATCAGGGCCAGGCGACCGGCCCGAAGTACCCGCGGGAGAAGCTGCGGAAGTGGGCCGGCCGCATCGCCTCCCTCGACGCCCGCGACGCGTTCGTGTTCTTCAACAACGACCCGCTCGCTGCCGCCCCCGCCGACGCCGCCGCGCTCGCGGAGCTGCTCGCCGAACGCGGCTGCGAGGTCGCCCGTCGCCTCCAGCCCGACTCAGACTCGGCTGGAACTTGAGCACCACGCGGTGTGCGAGCAGAATCGCGGAATGCGCGAGGGATCCGGCTGATGCCCGGCATGACGGTCAACCGCGGTGGGGAGCCGGGCTACGCCGGCGCGGGGGCGACGTTCTGCAAGGTGCCGCTCGTCCTCGATCCGGCCGACCTGGCCGGGGCCGACGTCGTCATCGTCGGCGCCCCGACCGACGAGGCGGTGTCGAACCGGCCGGGTGCCCGGTTCGGTCCTCGGGCCATCCGGCAGGCCGATGTGTCCGGGGGATCTCCCCCGAGCCGACCCAACATGGACGTGGGTGTCGACCCCTTCGCGGTGCTGACGGTCGTCGACTACGCGGACGCCCGGGTCGTGCCGGCGGACAAGCAGGCCAGCCACGACGCGATCCGGCGAGCCGTGGAGGAGGTGTGCGCGGCCGGCGCCGTCCCGATCGTCCTGGGTGGCGACCATTCCATCGCCCATCCCGACGTGGGCGCGGTGGCCGGGCATCTGAGCCCGGCGACGCTCGGGCTCGTCCACTTCGACGCGCACGCCGACGACGCCCCCGAGGTCTACGGCGTCCGACTCTCGCACGGGACCCCGCTGCGGCTGCTCGTCGAGGAAGGGGCGATCCGTGGGGAGCACATCGTGCAGGTGGGGCTGCGGGGCTACTGGCCGGACCCCGAGGACTTCGAGTGGGCTCGTTCCCAGGGCTTTCGCTGGCACCTGATGGAGGAGATCAGCGAGCGCGGCATGGACGCCGTGATGGACGAGGTCGTCGCGGAGGCGAGGGTCGCCGACCACCTCTTCCTCTCGTTCGACATCGACGTGTGCGACCCCGGCTTCGCGCCGGGAACCGGGACGCCCGAGCCGGGCGGGATCACGGCGCGAGAGGCGCTGCGAGCGGTCCGTCGGCTCGCGTTCGAGGTGGGGCTCGCCGGCATGGAGGTTGTGGAGGTGGCACCGCCGTACGACTCGGCCGAGATCACCGCCCTGCTGGCGCACCGGCTCGTCCTGGAAGCCCTTTCCGGCCTCGCGCTCCGCAAGCTCGGGCGCGAACCGGCCCCCGAGCGCTCAGGGGTGTGAGGGTGGGCGGTGCAGGGGACCGTCTCGCTTCGGAGCCTGGATAATCGACCGGTGCAGCCGCCAGAGGCCACGAGAACGCCCGACGCCCGCCTCGCTCTCTTCGCGCACCTGATCGACGACGCCGGGCTCTTTCCTCCGACTTCCCTGTCCATTGAGGGAGCCGTCGATGGTCATCGACGGTCGAGGCGCGGGCGCGGGGGGTGGATTCTGGGGCGTTTACTGTGCCCCGCCTCGCGCCTGGACGAGCTGGCTCGTGCCCTCTCCGGGTCCGCCGACGAAGCGCCATGGGAGGTGAGCGTGGTGCTAGATGCGGCCGGAGAATCCTGGCGGGCGGGGTTGTCGGA
>JACDCJ010000187.1 GCA_013817655.1 Actinosomnolentus pattersoniae (SeqCode) | reverse complement strand
GGGCACCGAGCGAACGGTCCGGATGTTCGCCGTCACGTCCTCGCCGACCTCACCGTCACCCCGGGTGGCCCCCGTCGCCAGCGAGCCGTCCTCGTAGCTCAGCACCACGGCGAGGCCGTCGATCTTGAGCTCGCAGACGAAGCGGGCTTCGGAGCCGAGGGCGCGGTCGACGCGGCGGCCCCAGGCCTCGAGCTCTTCCCACGAGAAGGCGTTGTCGAGCGAGAGCATCCGGGCGCGATGGCGGACGGGGCGGAACAGGTCGGCCACCACCCCTCCCACGCGCTGCGTGGGGCTGTCGGGGGTGATGAGTTCCGGGAACTCACCCTCGAGAGCCTCCAGCTCGCGGATGAGCTCGTCGTACTCGGCGTCGGAGATCTCCGGCTCGTCGAGGACGTGGTACCGGTAGGCGTGATGGTTGATCTGCTCTCGGAGCTCCTCCACGCGCTTCTGCGCATCAGAGAGCCGACGCTCCTCCGGCTGGTGGCGCTCCTCGCGTTGGGCCGGGGCGCTCGAGCGGCGTGGCATCCGGTGGCCTCCGCGGCTCACTCAGCGGAGCGCTTCGACGATGCGGCCCCCGCCCAGCACCTCGTCCCCGGCGTAGAAGACGACGCTCTGGCCTGGAGCCACGGCCCGCTGGGGCACGCGAAACTCGACGATCGCCTCGACTTCCCCGACGGGCTGGATGACGGCCTCGGCGTCCTCGCCGCGATACCGGATTCGAACGGTGCCCTCGACCGGCCCCTGGGGCGAGGCGCCGCTCACCCAGTTGACGTCCGCCGCACGCAGGCCGCTTCGCGCAAGCAGCTCGCCCGGACCAACGACCACGCGGCCGGTCTCACGGTCCGCTTCAAGGACGTACCGGCGCTCCCCGGTGGACACGCCGATCCCCCGTCGCTGGCCGACCGTGAACCGGAATGTCCCGCCATGCTCTCCCAGGACGCGCCCGGTGGTGTCCACCACCGAGCCGGTCCGAACGAGATCTGGCGCGTGGCGCTCGAGGAACGCCCCATGGTTCGCCCCGGGAACGAAGCACACGTCCTGGGAATCTGGCTTTCCCGCGACGGGAAGGCCGAGCCGGGCCGCATGGGCTCGCGTTTCCGCCTTCGTCTGCGTACCCACGGGAAAGACGGAACGGGAGAGGGCGTCCTGACCGAGCGTGTGCAGGACGTAGGACTGGTCCTTGGAAGCATCGGCTCCTCGCGCGAGGTGCCAGGTTCCCCAGCCGTCGCGCCAGGATCGAACGTAGTGGCCCGTCGCGACGAGGTCGCGCCCGAGGGCGGTGGCCCGCTCCAGGAACGCGCCGAACTTGATTTGCTCGTTGCACCGCACGCACGGGTTGGGCGTTCGCCCGGCACGGTGCTCAGAGAAGAAGTCGGCCAGCACGGTCCGCTCGAAGGTGCCGCTCATATCGGCGACCTCGAAGTCGAATCCCACCAGCTCGGCCACGCGGGCGGCGTCCGCCTCGGCGCCCGGCCCGCAGCATCCATGGTCGACACCGTCGAGGTGAACGAGCTTCATGTGGGAGCCCAGCACTCTGTATCCGCGCTCGTGCAGCAGAGCGGCGGCGACGGAGGAGTCGACTCCACCGCTCATGGCTACCAGGACGGACGGCTTCGCGATCACGGTCAAGAAGGCTAGCAGCGGCCTCCGATACCACGAGTCGCGGCGCCGGTCGGACTCGACGCGGTCTGCCCGGGGCAGGTCATGGGGTCGCCTCCTCGGCGTTTGGGAGCTGGAGCCGCTTCAGCAGTAGGGCGTTGACGGCCACCAGGAAACTCGACCCCGACATCGAGAGTGCGGCGATCTCGGGTCGCAGCACCAGCCCGAACGCCGGCTCGAACACCCCTGCGGCGATGGGAAGCGCCACCGCGTTGTAGCCGATTGCCCACCCCAGGTTCTGGCGCATCTTCCGAAGCGTCCCCCGCCCGATGGCGAGCGCCTTCGGCACGTCGAGCGGGTCCGAACGCATGAGCACGACGTCGGCCGTCTCGATCGCCACGTCGGCCCCGGCCCCGATGGCGATGCCGAGGTCGGCCTGGGCCAGGGCGGGGGCGTCGTTAACGCCATCGCCGACCATGGCGACCTTCCTTCCCGCCTTCTGGAGCTCGGCGACCCTTGCGGCCTTGTCGCCTGGCAGCACCTCGGCGATCACGGACTGCACTCCGAGCTGTCCGGCGATCCGCCGCGCGGTGGCCTCGTTGTCGCCGGTCAGCATGACGACCTCGACGCCCGCGTCCCTCAGCGCGGAGACCGCGGCGGCGGATGTCGGCCGCGAGGCATCCGCGATGCCTATGAGGGCAGCGGCATGGCCGTCGACGGCCACACAGACCACCGTTCGTCCTGTCGAGGCCATTCCCTCTCGCCGTCCGGCGAGCACGCCGAGGTCGATGCCCTCCCTGTCCATCAGGCGCACGTTCCCCACGACCACCCGACGGCCCTCCACCCGCGCCACCGCCCCGTGGCCCGGAACGTTCTCGAATTCCTCCGCCCGGACTCGCGGAAGGCCCAGGATCTCCGAGTGTTTGACCACGGCCTCGGCCAGGAGGTGTTCCGACTCTCGCTCCACCGCGGCCACCAGGCGCAGGACCTCGTCTTGGTGCATGCCCTCCGCCACGACGTCGGTGACCTCTGGCTCCCCCTTCGTGAGCGTCCCGGTCTTGTCCAACACAACAGTCTGGATCCTGGCGGAGGTCTCCAGGGCGATGGCGTTCTTGAACAGGATGCCGCGCTTCGCTCCCAGGCCGGTTCCCACCATGATTGCCGTTGGGGTGGCGAGCCCCAGGGCATCCGGGCAGGTGATCACCACCACCGTGATGGCGAACAGGATGGCCGTGGAGACCGGGCGCCCGGCCAGCACCCAGGCTGCCAGCGTCCCGCCGCCGCCGAGGAGAGCCACGAACACGAGCCAGAACGCCGCTCGGTCGGCGAGCCTCTGTCCGGGCGCCTTCGAGTTCTGGGCTTCCTGGACCAGCTTGACGATCTGGGCGAGGGCCGTGTCGGCCCCGACCTTGGTGGCCCTTATTCGGAGCGTCCCGTTCACGTTGATGGTGGCCCCTGTTGCCTGAGAGCCCGGGGCCTTGGACACGGGGAGGCTTTCCCCGGTGACCATGGACTCGTCGACCTCGCTCTGGCCTTCCTCCACCACACCGTCCACGGCGACCCTGTCGCCCGGTCGGACCAGGAGCAGGTCTCCCGCGACGACCTCCGACGTCGGCACCTCGACCGTCTCCTCCCCTCGGATGACCGTCGCCCTGGCCGGAGCCAGGTCGAGGAGGGTACGGATGGCGTCGTTGGCGCCCCCCCGGGCCCTCATCTCGAACCAGTGGCCGAGCAGGACGAAGGCCGTCAGCACGGTGGCCGCCTCGTAGAACGTGTCCCCTCCGCCGGTGAGGGTCACCACCAGCGAGTAGAGCCATCCGGCGCCGACGGCGACGGCGACCAGCACCATCATGTCCAGCGTCCGGGCCCGGAGGGCCCGGACGGCCCCGTCGAAGAAGATCCAGGCCGAGTAGAGGATGACCGGGAGGCTGAGGAGCAGAAGCCACACGTCGTCACGAAGTCCGAAGGGCGACGGCGCCTTGAAACCGAGGACATCACGCCCGATCGGCGACCACAGCAGGATGGGAACG
>JACDCJ010000039.1:1551-11791 GCA_013817655.1 Actinosomnolentus pattersoniae (SeqCode) | reverse complement strand
GGATAGCAGTGCTGCCTCGAGGAACCGGTTCCGCATGTCGCGGACCATTCCCTCCATCGACATGCCGGCGTGGCCGCCGTGGCCCATCGCCTCGTGGGGAGACGGAATCCCCTCCTCGGCTACCCCTTCCCGCTCGGCGCGCTCGGTGCGCATGGCGTGGCTCCCGTGCTCGGAGGGCTCGCTCATCGCGTCGCAGACGTGGGTGGGAACGGACTGACCCGCGCAATGTAGCCCGCACTCCTCGACCCACCGTCTCAGCTCGGCTACGGATGTCCTTGTGGTATCGAAGGTCAGGGTCGCCGTCTGCGACACGGGGTTGGCATCGACCGATCCCACCCCGGGCCTTCGCCTCAGCACGCTCTCGACGACGGCCTTCTCCGACGCCCAGTTCAGGCCCCCTGTGTGCAGAACGACCGTGGCCAGCTTCCCGCGTGGCTCGTGCCCGCCGTGGCGATGGCGGTTGGTTTCGCCATCTCGAGTACCCTCGTCCAGGCGGTTGGTCATCGTCTCGAGGCTGAACCGAACCGCCGGAGCCGAAGGGAGTTGCCGACGACGGAGACCGAGGAGAACGCCATGGCGGCCCCCGCGATCACCGGGTTGAGCAACCCCAGAAC
This sequence comes from Actinosomnolentus pattersoniae (SeqCode), assembly GCA_013817655.1. Taxonomy (GTDB): domain Bacteria; phylum Actinomycetota; class UBA4738; order UBA4738; family UBA4738; genus JACDCJ01. The sequence goes on along the minus strand of JACDCJ010000039.1, from coordinate 11,177 downwards.
GGCCAGGGGTATGGCGACGACGTTGTACGCGAACGCCCAGAACAGGTTCTGCACGATCGTCCGGTAGGTCTGGCGGGACAAACGGATCGCCGTCTCCACGCCCTTCAAGTCTTCACGGAGAAGGGTGATGTCCGAGGCCTCGATCGCGACGTCGGTGCCGGTCCCGATGGCGATCCCGAGGTCGGCCTGGGCGAGCGCCGGGGCGTCGTTGACGCCGTCGCCCACCATGGCGACCACCTTCCCGGCGGACTGAAGACGGCGAATCTCCTCGACCTTGTCCTCGGGCAACACCTCCGCGAGCACGACCTCGATCCCAGCGCTCGCGGCGATGGCCTCCGCCGTGGCGCGGTTGTCCCCGGTGATCATCGCGATCTCGACGCCGAGCGCCCGCAACGCGTCGACGCTCTCGCGTGCCCCCGGCTTCAAGACGTCGGCAACGGCTAGGAGGCCCCTTGCCTCTCCGTCCCATCCGGTCCAGAAGGCCGTGATCCCCCGGGCCTCGATCTCCTCTGCCTCGCGATCGAGCCAGGGCGGCACCACGTAGTCGCGGTCCTCGAGGAACCGCCGGCGGCCCACCAGGACTTCCCGTCCGTCGACGTCGGCGCGAAGCCCCAGCCCCGGCATCGAGCGGAATCCGGTCGCGGGAACGCCCTCGATCCCTCGCTCCAGGGCGGCATCAATGACCGCCCTTGCGATTGGGTGTTCGCTTCCCGCCTCGACCGCCGCCGCTCGAGCGAGCGTGTCCGGATGTCCCACGATCTTCTGCAACCGCATCCTGCCCTCGGTCAGCGTGCCGGTCTTGTCGAAGACGACCACGTCGATCCGTCGCGAACGCTCGAGGACCTCCCCGCCACGAATGAGGACCCCGAGCTGTGCGCCCCGGCCCGTGCCGACCATGATTGCCGCGGGCGTGGCGAGCCCCATGGCGCACGGGCAGGCGATGATGAGCACGGCCACCGCGGGGACCAGGCTGTCCCGGACGTCGCCCGTGGCGACGAACCAGGCCGCCGCCGTGGCCGCGGCGATTCCGATGACGACGGGCACGAAGATCCCCGCTACCCGATCCGCCATTCGCTGGATCGGCGCCTTGCTCCCCTGTGCCTCCCCGACCAGACGGACGATCTGGGCCAGTGCCGTCTCGCTTCCGACACGGGTGGCCCGAACCAGCAGCACGCCGTCCACGTTCAGGGTTGCCCCGGTGACCTCCTCACCCTGACGCTTCTCGACAGGGACGGACTCCCCCGTCAACATCGACTCGTCGACGGCCGAAGACCCGTCCACGACCACCCCATCGGTGGGGATCTTCTCGCCGGGACGCACTCGCACCAGGTCGCCCACCTTCACCTGGTCCACAAGCATCAGGAACTCCCGCCCATCGCGGACGACATGGGCCTCCCTCGCCCCCAGCTCCAGCAGCGTGCGGATCGCCTCCGATGCTCGACCCCGCGTTCGTGCCTCGACGTACTTCCCGAGAAGGAGGAAGGCAAGGATCAGGGCAGCCGTGTCGAAGTACAGCTCCTCGCCCGCGAACAGCGCCCAGAGCGAGTAGGTATAGGCGGCGCCGGTCCCGAGCGCGATGAGGGTGTCCATGTTCGCTGCGAGGTGGCGGGCCCGCGCCGCCGCCGCACGAAGGAACGGCCACCCCGCTACGAACTGGACCGGGGTCGCAAGCGCGAACGCGGTCCACCGCGCCCACTCCTCATCCATCCAGAACATCGAGGCGACCATGACGGCGAGCGCGAGCGGCCACGCCAATGCAACCCGGCGCAGCCAGCCTCGCTCCTCCACGTGCTGGGCATCGTCCTCGCGCCGGTCGCGGTGCGGCTCGATGTCGTATCCGCGGCGCCTCACCGCCTCGCGAAGCACCTCGAAGGACGCGCCCTCCTCCCCCAGCCGAACGGTCGCCTCGGCCGTCGCGAGGTTGACGTTCGCCTGGAGAACGCCCGGCTGCCCCTTAAGTGTTCGCTCAACCCGGGCCGCGCACGACCCGCATGTCATCCCCGTCACGTCGAGGTGGAGCTCCCGACGGTCCGTCTCTTCCCTTGCCTTGGTCGCCATGCGTCGCCTACTTCCCGGCGAACCTGGCTACGGCGGCGACGAGCTCCTGGACCTTCTCGTCGGCCCCGGCTCCGCTCTCGATGCTCTCGCGGACGCAGTGGCGGACGTGGTCGTCCAGCATGCCGAGACCGACGGCCTTGACCGCGGCGGTCACGGAGTTGAGCTGCGTGAGGATGTCGATGCAGTATTGGTCCTCTTCGACCATCCGCTGGATGCCCCGGACCTGGCCCTCGATGCGGCGGAGCCTTGTGAGGAGATCCCCCTTCTTCATCGCGTATCCGTACACCACGCCCTCCCTGGTCGAACCCGCGTCCATTTGCTCGCCCAATATACCATGGGGGGGTATGCTATCACCCAAGAAGTGGAAGTGCAGGTGCAAGCGATCGCTGAATGGCTCGGCGTTCGGAAGTAGGAGAGACACCTTCAGAGGCCCAGCTCAGAGCCTTAGAGTCCCTGTCAGTTCTCCTAGTGATACAAGATCGTCTAGGAGGGTGGGGCTAGGTTGCAGAGCCTCACTGCCTACCCCATTCCGACTATGCAAAGAACTGAGCGAAACGTGGGAGCGTCTCGAACCTCACGAAGTCACCAATCTGTTGGAGCGTCTCGATGACCTCCAAGCCTTCTGTGAGGGGTGGTCCTCCCTCAAACGCTATGTCGAAGGTCGCGTCGAATACCATCTCCGCGTAGGCTTGCCCGAGTTCGCGATCAGCTGGAATCCGAGCGAGTGGTCTTTCTCGTTCAAACGCGCCCGAGACGAACTTCCCCGCACTGGGATCTTCGCTCATGCGCACTGGCCAGGCGCTTTCCAGTTGGACAACATGAGTCGTAGTGTGGAGGGCTTTGTGCTTGTCCCAGTTATTCATATCGCGGAGTCGACACAGAGGGTCGTCTTCGGGAGCGTTCCCTCGATTAAACGCCTGCAGTCCCTCGACGACTGCCTCCGATCCAGGGTACACGCGCGCAATCCGCTGTTTACTTTGGGCCGGGTAGTCAGATTCCCGATCAACGATAGGAAAGGCATTGCTCGACGAGGGTTCCTCGCCGTTCATTCGGACGAGTCCGCACACTATGTAGTCGAGTGCGTTCCGCCAGTTCTGGAGGGCGTCGCCGATGATAATGCTCCATTCCCGCCGCGTTCCGGGATACCGCCTCGTGTAGTACACCTCCTCACCGGATTCAGCATCGAGTTGTCCAGCAATGCGTTCCGGGTTCGGCTGGAGAAAGCCGTGAATGGCCGACTTCACAATGTCGAAGTGGGACTCAGCCCGAGTGATCTTGAGCCAACACTCGTCCAGGGAAGCAGTCATGGCCCGTGGACTGGAGGCACGATGCCTGAACGCAACGGGAAGCGGAAGCTCGAACAACCCAGCGAGCTCAGCCAGACGACCAAACAGGGGCTCGAAATCCCCGTTCCCAAGACCGAGGACTTCGACCGGCCGCTCAAGAGGGCTGCGAGGAAGCGGGACCGGCGCGAGGGTACTTCTCAATCCGAGACACAAAGGCGTTGAACATCCCCGCCGGGTGCTCCCGGCTGTTGTGCCTGACCGTGTACTCGTCCAGATAGGACTGCAGGTACTCGGTCGAGACCGAGCGATAGACACCCCGTAGGCCGCTCCTCACGGTCGCCCAGAATCCTTCGATCGTCTGGGGCTGTACGTCCCCGCTCAAGTAGACCTTCCCGGAGTGTGCGGTCCGCTCGTGCGTGTAGCCCATCTCCCCGAGCTCGCTGTAAAGTGGCACTCGTCCGTCTAGACAAGTTGACGCGGCGAGCACCTTCTCGACGTGGGGCAGCCTCTCAGTCTTGGCCGCCGACTCCACGACGACCCAATTCGGCGTGTCGCCAACCCGGAAGAGTTGGGGCATACGGTCAGCCTTCACGCACGATCAAGCGGGGTAGCAGGTACAAGGGTAAAGAAGCGTCGCGGCAAAAGACACCGTCCTGAGATGTAACACCTCCCCGATCGGCCGGACCAGCTTATTCGTCACACTGGGTCAGTCGGCCACGTCCCCCATTTCTTGTAACGACGGCCGCCAACCGTGGCCGGATCCCACCATGATCCGTAGTTCCCCGCACCTTCGTTGAGGAAGATCTTCGCGGGGACGGATTCCTTCATGCTCCGGTCCCCCCCGGAAACGTGGTTGATGTGTCCGACGCAGCCTCTGGTATTGGCGCGCAGGTGGATCACGGGATTGTTCGTGGTCAGTCCGGCGAGGTTTCCCCGATGCTGGTTGTTTCTCATCGACAGATTGAAGCAGCCGTTCGCGTCCACGTGTTGCGCCGTCTTCTCCGTCGTCGACCAACCGCCTGTTCTCGCAAACTCGTGGAAGTAGTTGTCCTCGATCGTCACATCGTGCGCCCAGTTGTCTTCAAGCGTCTGATCGGTCCCGATCGCGCGAATTCTGACTATCGGCACTTCAACTGTGGCATACCCTCGCTGGGTTACGGCGCCGGGGTTTGACGCCGGCCCAGGGACGACGAACGTCCGATCAACGGGGTCCGAGGAAGTAATCGGGCCATTGTAGTTGTATTGTCCCGGCGTCATTGCTGTGACGATCACCTGTTCGCCCGCGCGCAGCTGATGCGTCGTAGTGGTTCGGAACGTGATTGTCGGGCTCGGCCCGCCCGCGTAGGCCGCATTCTCGATGTCCCAATCCCGTGTGTGCTCGAGATAGTGCTGACCGTGGATCAGAACACCGAACCCTCCTGTAATGTCGTAGGCGGGGCACGGGCCAGAGGTGCTGACACCGGAAAACTCAAGCGCGTTTAGCCCGCGATCTGCCACGTCGGCTTCGATCCTGATGCAGACTCCCCCGTGGATTCCCTCGAAGCGTCCACTCTGTACGGTCACCGCCTGGGGCTGTCCGGTGACGTCAAACGCCAGGTGTATGCCATTGCGGCAGCCAGCGGTGCCGCACTGAAGTATCACGAGTTGACCGGCGGTACCGCTAACGACTCGGAAACCGTCGCCCGGATTTACTGGATCACCAAGGACATGCACCTTGTGTAAGAAGCCGCGCGCACTCTTGTCAATCGATATTCCGTGAGCAGTAGCCACTCGGTTTCTCACAAGGAACCCTTCGAGCTGGTAGGCGTCCGTATTGAGAACCTGGATGACAGCACCGCTCCCGTTGTTTGTCGCAACGTCTCCTGATATGTACGGCGCGCCCCGTGGGTTTCCGGTTGCGCCACCAAACACGCCAACAAGTTTGAATCCGTGAAGGCCATTGATCGTTAAGGGCGTATTGGGCGGAAGCGTCATGGTCTCCGCAGTGCTCGGTCCACCGACCTGATCGAGGATCAAGATCCTGCGTCCCTGCCCGAGGTTGCTCACCGCCCACGCTAGCATGGCTCCGCCGTCGACGGATAGCGGACCTGGAGCTGGAGCACCGGTCGGCGGATTGCCGAGAACGTCAACGATCCTCCATGGCTTGGAACCTACTTCTGTGTTGTCTCGGTAGATTGTGTAAGTCCAAGCGTACGTCATGGCGTGAGTCCGGTTTGATACCAAACCCCGATCAGCATCCTAGGCGGGGTCAGGGTCAACCCTCACACCGCATACTGGCCTCCTCGTTGAGGCATGTGTCCGTCCCTGGTCCTCCGTCCGTGAAGTCTGAGCCCGGGCCTCCGTCCAGCAAGTCATCTCCACCATCACCGTTGAGGTCGTCGTCGCCCCCACGGCCCCTGAGCTGGTCACCGCCCTTCCCTCCATGCATGACGTCGATGTAGCCGCCACCCACGATCACGTCCGCGCGATCTCCACCCTCGGAATTCGCCTCGGGCGCGTCACCATAGAGAAGGTTGAGGCCTTGTCCGCCACAGACGAGGTCGCTTCCGCCAAGCCCCCAGACCTCGTCGGCACCCCCAAGCGCGGCTATGACATCATCGCCGGCCGTCCCGATAATGCCGTCGTCCCCATCGGTTCCGACGATGGTGGCAGGCCGCCCCAAACACGTTGTGGAGTCCGCGAATGACAGCGGGGACGGCCAGAGCACGATTGAGCCAACGAGTGGGAGGAGCGCGAATAAGACCCGGATCTTCACAGTCAGGCCTCCCTTCGAGCTTATCACAGTCAGGCCTCCCTTCGAGCTTATTTGGGCCTGCCCCCGCTGGGAGCTTCAACAGCGTAGTCTACAAGTTTACATCAGTGATGCGACGGGCACATGCCGTCCCCGGCCGGTCTTGACGACTGGCATGCCCGCCATTGAGATCATCGGGACGAAGGGGCAGGTCATGCGGACGAACTCCTGGGTAGTCCCGGCGTTCGAGGCCTCCACCATGTAGAGCCGGCCGGGAGCTAGCCGAGGTTCAGGAGCGCGACGCCTGCCAGCGCCATGGCAACACCGGCTGCCTGCAACCGGGACAGCCGTTCGGACAGGACCAGTCTGGCCAGTGTCACGGTCACGATCGGGTACTGGGACGCGAGGACCGCCACCACGCCCAGGTTGCCGTGGACGGTCGCGAAGGCCAGCAGGATGCTCGCCATCGTGTCCAGCACACCCACCGCCGCGACGGGGCCCATCCGGCGACCGGGCCACCGCAGCGCCGCGGGGCGTACAGTGGTGAGCGCCGCCATCGTGAGGAGCGAGCCCACCCTCACCCCGCCGATGACCCAGAGTGGCGAGGCTCGGGTCGCCTCGGTCCCCTGGTCGACGAGGACGAAGAACAGGCCGAACCCGAGCGCGGCGCCCAGCGCGAGCGCCAGGACAGTCCGGCGGTCAACGGACGGATGGAGGTCCCGTTTTCCGGAAGGGCGAGAGACGAGCACGACACCTGCCACGGCCACCATGAGACCAACGCTCTCGATCGGGGTCGGCACCTCTCCGCGGACCAGAGCGACGACCACGGGCACGGCCGCCCCGCACGCCGAAACCGGGGCGACAACGGACATGAGTCCCACCGCCAGTCCGCGGTAGAAGAGCAGCAGGGCGACGCCGCCTACCGCTCCGGCGGCCGCACCCCAGGCCACCGCGTCGAGGGGAGGTGACTGCCCCGTCGCGAGGATGGCCACGCCCAGGACGATAGAGCCGGCGATCTGGCTCCAGAGAACCACTCCAAGCGCCGGCAGATGACGCGCCTGCAGCCCCCCTCCGAAGTCGGCGAAGCCCCAGCAGAGCGCGCAGCCCAACCCCAGGACGAGCGAGAGCGGCACGAACGGCTAGGGTAGCCGCCGGGCGGTCCGGGTAACTCCCACAGGGAGCGCAGGAAGTCGTCGGCGGCCTCGACTCAGCCGAAAGCCGTATCCCGTCGGGCCGGCACGCAGCCGTCCAGCCAACGAGGCCACGTATATCGAGTCGGTGAGTGCCCGGCCGGTGTGGACGCTGATCGTCGTCGTCGCCACGCTTGCGTCGGCGTGCGAGCGGCCGCCCGACCCCGCCGCACTCCCGACCTCCGCGGAGATCCGGCGGGCCGTCACGGTGGACGCCATTCGGGCACACCTGCAGGCGCTCCAGCGAATCGCCGAGCGGAACGGAGGGAACCGCGCAGCCGGAACGGCCGGACACGACGAGTCCGCCGCGTACGTGTCGGGCGTCCTGGAGGACGCCGGACTGGAGGTCCACTCCCAGGAGTTCACTATCCCGGTCTTCGAGCAGGTGGAACCGTCGGAGCTTGAAGTGACCGGCACGGCCGGGGGAGGGCCGGAGGAGGTCGAGCCGTTCGCCGACGGGGAGGACTTCAAGGCGATGCTGTACTCGGCGAGTGGCGACGTGGAGGCGCCGGCGGCGTTCCTCGACTTCGATCCGGCCGCATCCGGAGAGGAGCTCACCGGTGCCGGATGCGAGTCCTCCGACTTTGCCGGCTTTCCGACTGGAAGCATCGCGGTCCTGCAGGCGGGCCCATGCCTGCGGCGAGATCAGGTCGTGAACGCGCAAACCGCCGGCGCCGTCGCCGTCGTGGTCTCCTACCCCGGCTGGCACTCTGGGAGCGTCCGGCGGCCGACGCTCCTCTCGCCGCTGCAGATCGAGGTGCCCGCCCTATCCGCCTCCTCGGAGGTCGGCGCCGCGCTCTTCGACGCGGCACAGGAAGCCGTTCCCTCTCCGATCCATCTGCGCGTGTCCACGAACGTCCGCACGATCGACCGGACCACGGTGAACGTGATCGCCGAGACCCACAGCGGGGACGGCGCCCACATCGTGATGGTCGGCGGGCATCTGGACTCGACCATGGACGGGCCGGGGATCAACGACAACGGTTCGGGGACCGCCGCCATCCTCGAGGTGGCCGTTCGGCTAGCCTCGGCGGAGCTGCGCAACCGGGTCCGGTTCGCCTTCTGGAGCGGCGAGGAACTCGGGCTCCTCGGATCTCGACACTACGTGGAGAGTCTCTCCGAGGACGAACGGGACTCCATCGCCCTGTATCTGAACCTCGACATGATCGCGTCCCCCAACTTCGTCCGCTTCGTGTACGCCGATGCGGGATCCCCCTCCGGATCGGAGGCGATCAACGACGTACTCGCCGGTTGGCTCCGGTCCCAAGGGCTCGAGACCGATCCGTTCGACCTCCAGGGAGGATCGGATCACGGATCGTTCGCCCGGGCCGGCATCCCTGTGGGGGGCCTGTTCACCGGGGCGACCGAACTCAAGACCGTCAGCGAGGCCGGCGTCTACGGAGGAAGGCCGGGCGCGCCGGCGGATCCCTGCTACCACCTCGCCTGTGACACTCTGGAGGAGATCGACGAACAGGTGCTGGGCGAGATGGCCGACGCCGCGGCCCACGCGATGGTCACCTTTTCGACCAGAAGCCCCCCAATCCCGGGCTCCTGAACTGGCGACTCCGGTCGAACGCTCGGGGGCCGGTTCACCGCGAGCGGGACGAAGACCATGATCATCGACATCACGCCGCTGCGCCGCTCCCGTGAGTTCCGACTCCTGTGGATCGGGCAGTCGGTCTCCGACATCGGAAGCCGCATCACCATGGTCGCCTTGCCGTTCCAGGTCTTCAGCCTCACCCGCTCATCGCTCGCCGTGGGGCTACTCGCGCTGTGCGAACTGGTGCCGCTCCTCACCCTGTCGGTGATAGGAGGCGCGGTCGCGGACGCCGTGGATCGCCGCCGGCTGCTGCTCTGGACGCACCTCGCCATGGCGGGCGCCTCGCTGATCCTGGCCGTCAACGCCCTAGGCTCCTTCCGCCACCTGTGGGTGCTGTACGCCGTCGGCGCCCTGACCGCGGGCCTGTATGCCCTGTACTCTCCCGGCCTTCGTTCCCTGGTCCCTCGGCTGGTCGATCCCGAGCTGCTCGTCCCGGCCATCGCCCTCACCACCGCCTACGGGAGCTTCGGGTTCCTCCTCGGCCCGATCCTCGGAGGGGCGTTGATCGCGGCGCTGGGGCTGACGTGGACCTACCTGATCGACGTGGCAACGTTCGGCGTCGCCCTCGGGACGCTCGCCGCGATGGCGGCGGCCCCCCCCGCCGAGGGAGCGGATCGGTTCGGGCTGAACTCCATCCGAGAGGGACTCAGGTTCGTGAGACGGAGGCCGGTCCTCCAGTCGACTTTCACGGTCGACCTCAACGCGATGATCTTCGGCATGCCCGAGGCACTCTTCCCCGCCGTGGCCGAACGCCTCGGCGG
>JACDCJ010000039.1:0-1541 GCA_013817655.1 Actinosomnolentus pattersoniae (SeqCode) | reverse complement strand
GGCGGCGGCCCGCAGGTCCTCGGCCTACTCTTCGCGGCCCCGCACGCGGGATCGTTCCTGGTCAACCTTTTCTCCGGGAGATCGAAGCACGTACGCCGCCAGGGACTGGCCGTCATGACGGCGGTCGTGGTCTGGGGAGGGGCGCTCGTCGTCTTCGGGCTGTCACCCGGGCTCTGGCTGGCGCTTCCGGCACTGGCCCTCGCGGGGGCGGCCGACATGTGGAGCGGCATCTTCCGCACCACCATCCTCCAGACGGTCGTCCCCGACGCCCTTCGGGGGCGACTCTCGGGCATCGAGCTCGCGGTCGTCGCGAGCGGGCCGGCTCTGGGAAACCTGGAGGCAGGCGTGGTGGCGACGCTCGTGAGCCTTCCGTTCGCGATCGTGTCGGGAGGCATCGCCTGCATCCTGGGCGTTGGCGTCCTCGGAGTGCTCGTGCCCCAGTTCGCACGGTACGACGCGCGCCACCCCACACCCTGAGCCGACCGCTCGAGTGGGTTCGACGGCGAGCTGCCGGTGATCGGGAGGCTCTACAGGAGGGAGGACTGGCTCGACGGAGCCCGAGCCTTCCCTCGGCGCTCGCCCTCGCTGGCCGCCGGGTGCTCCACGAGCGCGATCACCCGTGCCGCCATGAACCGGCCCGTGCGGACCGTCTGTCCGGTCCGGGTAACCTCCGCGACCTCGACGACCCCCCGGGCGGTCGAGACCTCCACCCGGCGGCCGGACCTGGTCGCCTCGACGGAGAAGGTCTGGAAGCCCCCACCGGTATCCACCACGATCTCCACCCGGTCGCCCCTCACCCGCCGAATCCTACGCGCGGCGGGGACACGGGTCCACGCCCCATCAGCCGGCCAGATGCCTGGATAGAGTTGGCTCGTGCTCTGCGATCCGGAGTGGGTTGCCGCGCATCTCGACGATCCCGGCGTCGTGATCGTCGATATGCGATGGGACGAGGCGGGCACCGGGCGATTCCGGTACGAGGGGCGCCATATCCCGGGAGCGGTGTACCTGGACTGGGCGACCGACCTGATCGACCCCGACAATCCCATCGCCTTCATGCTCGCGCCCCCGCGCCGCTTCGCGAGAGTGATGCATCGCTGTGGGATCGGAGACGAGACCACGGTGGTCGCGTACACGTCTGATCTCGGATCCGGGCCGCACCGCCTCTGGTGGGCCTTCCGCGCCTATGGCCACGACGATGTCCGAGTCCTCGACGGAGGCCTCGAACGATGGGTGGCCGAGGGACGGCCGCTGTCCGCGGGGGCGGAGGTGCCCCGCCCGCCGTCCGGCACGCGGTGGAGTCCTCGCCAGGACGGGAGCTCATGGACCGCCACCGCGGCGGACGTGACTGCGGCGCGCCATCGTCCCCACGATTCGGTGCTCGACTCGCGATGGCCGGAACAGTTTCGGGGCGAGGCCGTCTGGTTCGAGACCGGCCCCGTCGTCGCCGACCCGTCGGGGGTCGCCCGGACCCCTCGTGGCGACCTTCGCGCCGGGCGCGTGCCGTGGGCCACCAACCTCCCGTCGTTCGACCTCTACGGGCC
>JACDCJ010000186.1 GCA_013817655.1 Actinosomnolentus pattersoniae (SeqCode) | reverse complement strand
GGGAGGTACAGCTCGATGGTCGGCTCCCTCACTTCGCCGAACGTCACGGCGGGCATCCGCAGAACCGGCATTCGCTCCGTCACATAGAAGCGAAGCGGATCGGCCACCTCGAACGGCGGAAGGGAAGCAGTCGCTCCCGCCGCCTCCGCCCGCAGACGGAACTCGACGAAGCCGCTTCCCGTGACGGCGACGGAGCGCGTCGCCGAAGCGGTGAGATCGAAACGGAGGCCCGGAGTCGCATCGGCGCTCGCCGACCGCCATCCGGCGCTTTCGGCCTCCCGGACGTCGAGGAACACGGTGGATGCGCATGGGGTGCCCTCCGGGGTGGCACAGACGGCGTCCGCGGGGATCCGGACGCGCTCGCCGGCCCGAACGAGCAGCGGATTCGAGTAATAGAGCTCGAGCGAGCTCCGAGACTCCGCCGGACGAAGACCCCCCTGCCCCCGACCGCCGGGAGATGCGGCGCCCTCCGCCGAGAGAGTCCAGAGGGCACTGATCGCGACACTGATCGCCACGAGGAGACCCACCCTCCATTTCCGCATGGCCGCCTTACCTCCTCGGGAAGGACCGATTCGGGAAGGTCCGTCCGGCAGAGGAGGCGACCGAACTGTCCGGCCGAGGTTAGCCCGAACGCACGTTCGCGAGAATCGCCAGGATGGGGGATTTCTCCTCTTGGGCGGGGGATTCCGGCCTGCCAGGTTCGCCCGGCAGGGGACCTTCGCAGGCGGTTACATCGAGGCTTGCTGTGCCTCGCCGAGAGCCGCTTGACCCGCGGCAAGCCGGGCGGTCTCCACGCGGAACGGGGAACAGGAAACGTAGTCGAGGCCGATCTGGTGGCAGAACTCGACCGATGCCGGGTCGCCACCGTGTTCGCCGCATATGCCGAGGTGCAATCCGGGGTTGGCCGCGCGTCCCTCGTCCGCCGCCATCGCCATCAATCGGCCGACCCCCGGCCGGTCGATCGTGACGAAGGGGTTCGCGGGCACGAGCCGACGCTCCTCGTACATGCCGAGGAACTTGCCGATGTCGTCCCGCGAGAACCCGAAGGCCGTCTGCGTCAGGTCGTTCGTACCGAAGGAGAAGAAGTCCGCGACCTCAGCGATCTGCCCGGCGACGGCGGCGGCACGCGGGAGCTCGATCATCGTCCCGAACAGGACCGGAAGGTCGATGCCGCGCTCCGCAAGCACGGCCCGCGCCGCCGGCTCCAGCTCGTCCCGCATCTGGCGGAGCTCCTCCTGGGTCGCCACGAGCGGAATCATGATCTCGACCACCGGATCTCCGCCCGCCTCGGCCCGATCGCACGCGGCTTCCGCGATCGCCCGGACCTGCATGTCGTAGAGCCCCGGCTTCACGATGCCGAGCCGGACCCCACGGAGCCCGAGCATGGGGTTCGTCTCGTGCAGATCCTCCACCCTCCCGAGGAGCGCTCGAGCCTCCTCGAGGGGCAGCCGCTCGTCGCGGACGACGACCTCGTTCCCGCCACGCTCCTCGGCCAGCGCCACCGCGACGGCCAGGTCCACGAGGTTCGGGAGGAACTCGTGCAGCGGAGGGTCGAGCAGGCGGACCGTGACGGGAAGGCCGTCCATCGCCTCGAAGATCCCCACGAAGTCGGCCCGCTGCAATGGAAGGAGCGCTTCGTAGGCACGCTCCTCCTCTTCCGCCGAGTCGGCGAAGATCATCGTTCGCACCGCGGCGACCCGTTCCTCCCCGAGGAACATGTGCTCCGTCCGGCACAGGCCGATGCCCTCCGCGCCGCGGGCCCGCGCGTTCCTGGCCTGATCCGGCGTGTCGGCGTTCGCCCGGACGCGCAGGCGCCGCGCCTCGTCCGCACGTGCCATGAACGCCTCGAAGGCCTTCCACACCTTCGCGCCTCGGGCCTCGGCATCGCCCTGGACTGCCAGTGCGAGCGGGGGATCCGACAGCTCGAGGCGCGAGAGGTAGACGGCGCCGTCCGTCCCGTCGATCGTGATCCAGTCGCCCTCCCCCACGCGGGTGCCGTCGACCGAGAAGGCCGAAACTCCGCGTTCCAGGCGGATCCCGTCGGCGCCGCACACCGCCGGGATGCCCTCGCCCCGTGCCACGACGGCGGCATGGGAGTTCGTCCCCCCCGCGCTCGTGAGGATCCCCTGCGACCGGATCATCCCGTGGTAGTCGTCCGGCGTCGTCTCCCGGCGGACCAGGATCACCCGCTCTCCCCTGCCCGCCCACTCCACCGCGGCGTCGGCGGAGAACACGACACGGCCGACGGCGGCGCCCGGAGACGCGTTGAGTCCCTTCGTCGCGGGACGCTCGGATGACTTCTGATCCTGGCGGATGACCGGCTTGAATAGCTGGTCCAGGCGTCCGGGATCGAGCCGAAGCAGGGCCTCGTCGTTCGTGATCAGCCCCTCCTGCACCATGTCGAACGCCATCACCCATTCGGCGAAGGAAGTCCGCTTGCCGACCCGCGTCTGCAGGAACCACAGACGGCCGCGCTGGATGGTGAACTCGATGTCGCACATATCGCGGTAGTGGCGCTCCAGGACGTCCATCCCCTCGCGCAGGCGCCGATAGGACTCTGCGTCGATGTCCGCGAGCTCCTGCAGGCGAAGCGTGTTCCGAATCCCCGCCACGACGTCCTCGCCTTGCGCGTTCTCCAGGTAGTCGCCGTACGGCTCTTTCTCACCGGTGGAGGGGTCACGTGTGAACGCCACGCCCGTGCCTGAGCCCTCACCCATGTTCCCGAAAACCATCGCCACCACGTTCACCGCCGTGCCGAGCGAGTCCGGGATCTTGTTCTGCCGGCGGTAGGCGATGGCGCGGTCACCGTTCCACGACTCGAAGACCGCCGCGATCGCCTTCTCCAGCTGGACGCGCGGGTCCTGTGGGAACTCCTCCGACGTCTCCTGGCGGACGATCGCCTTGAAGTCCTCGGTCAACCGCAGGAGGTCCTCGGCCGTGAGGTCGGTGTCCTTAGCCTCGTCCCCGTGGCCGGCTTTCAACTCCTCCAGGCGCCCCTCGAAGCGATCGGCCTCGATGCCGAGGACGATCTTGCCGAACATCTGGACGAACCGGCGATACGAGTCCCACGCGAACCGCTCGTCGTCCGACTGTGTGGCCAGCCCCAGCACCGACCGGTCGTTCAGGCCGAGGTTCAACACCGTGTCCATCATCCCGGGCATCGAGAACTTCGCGCCCGATCGAACGGATACGAGAAGCGGATCGTCGCCGTCTCCGAGCCGCTTGCCCATTCGAGCCTCGAGCGCCTCGAGATGCCGGTCGACCTCACCGGGGAGGCCCTCGGGGGAGCCCCCGCCGTCCAGGTACTCAAGGCATGCCTGCGTGGTGATGGTGAATCCGGGCGGGACCGGTAGGCCGATGTTGGTCATTTCCGCGAGGTTGGCGCCCTTGCCTCCGAGGAGATCCTTCATGTCCCTGTTTCCCTCCGAGAAGTCATAGACGTACTTCGTTTCAGGCGGCATGGGCATTCCTCCAGGCTGTCGGGCGCGAGGCACAGTCTAGCCAGAGGTGGTTCGACGCCCGGCCGCCTCCATGATCTCCACGAGACGGTCCGGCTCGAGGCGATGAGCCGTCAGGCCGTCGCGGCCCGTCATCGTATCGGCCGCCAGGAGGGCGTTCAGGATGGCCTCCTCGGTCGCGCCGATGA
>JACDCJ010000038.1 GCA_013817655.1 Actinosomnolentus pattersoniae (SeqCode) | reverse complement strand
CATCAGGACCGTCGCCCGCGCTCGAGAAGGGAGGGTACGGAAGGTCAGAGCCGATGGGCTACACGTCAATGATCAGCCGAACACAAAACGTCGGGCATCAACCGGAGCTTGACAGGGGGCACTCACGTTCTGGAACTGACGGAGTTCGTGTACACGTCGAGGGGCAACGTCTCGAGGACGTGCCGATACTACGGGATCACGCGTCAGCAGTCTTACCCCTGAGCTTGGGACAAGAAAGGGGGGTGGCCCTCGGTCGACGCAGCAAGGTAGAAACCTTGTTCACGAGAGAGGAGACAACGAAATGGGACTGGGGATCTCTGTGGCCTCGATCACGGCGGTACTTGCCATGTCGGTGGGGGCGGCCCCTTGGGCGATCACCGTCGGCGATCCCAGTCGGGCCGGACCGCCCGTCAGTGATTTGGTAGGAGGACTGATAGTCACGCACGGCGACCAGGTCTTCCATACGTCTGACAGCCAGTTCCTGCCGGGGACAGATAATCAGGGGTGGTGGTCGCCAACGGAGGACAACTACAGCGCCAACGACAATTACATCGTGGGGCAACACGACGGCGACGACTTTCGTAACTTCTTCACGTTCGACGTGTCCTCTCTCTCCGGCACGGCTGTCTCGGCGACGCTGAGGCTCTCTTGCTATCGGCCGCCATTCCCGCCAAACGCGTCGCACATCTACGCGCTTTCACGAGTGGAGACACCGGCCAGAGAGCTGAATCGGAACAAAGGTACGAGCGCCGATATCTGGCAGGACTTGGGCGACGGAGGATACGGGGCACACAGTGTCACGGAGAGCGACTGCCCCAGCCACGCCGCCGCCCTCGACCTGCCGCTGAACGACGCGGCAGTAACAGACATCAACGCAGCCAGACACTGGTTCAGTATCGGAGGTTTCCTGACCACTTCCCCGGAGATTACCGAACAGTTTCTCTTCGGCAGGAGTAGCGGGATGGGTATCCAGGCCTTGGTGGTGCAGACTGAATCTTACGAGAGGCGCTCCATGGGCCCAGCTGGGGGAGCGCCGGGGGCACCTAGCCGAACCTAGCCCGAAGGCGAGGTCGTGTTTGGCTCGGGGCCGCTCGCGGAATCGGAAGGGCTCGGAGTCGGCTCGAGGTCCCCGAACTCCTCCGCCACGAGGTGGCGCTCGACCGTGAGGCTCCCGCTCTCCGGCGACTGTTCGATGACGTCGTAAGCCACGAGCTTCACCGGGTCGCTCGCGCTGAATCGCAACACCTGGGCCGAAAGGGGGATGCCGCCCTCCTGAGTGAAGACGGTCGCCCCAGCTCCCCCCGTCGTACCGACCCGAAGGAGGAGGGTGCCGGCGGACTCGCGAGCCGACTGGACGTGGTCGTGCCCCGCGATCACGAGCGGGACCCGGCCAACCGCCCGAGCCGCGATGCGGTCGTTGTGAACGGCGAGAATGTCGGGAGGGGAAGGCAGGAGATCGAGGGCGAAGGCGATTCGCTCTCCCGTGAGGGCGAACAGCCTCGTCACCTCGGCCTCGTCCGGGGCCGTCTCGGGATTGGGCGTGAAGAGGGGATCTCCCAGCCCGAAGACGATGATGCCCTGGATCGTCGTCGAGGCGCCGTCCAGAACGATGGCGTTCTCCACTCTTCGCATCGCTGCCTGGAGAGAGGGAGAGTCGTGGTTCCCCCTGACGAAGACGTACGGACGCCGGAACTGAGGGACGTAGGAGACGATGAGGTCCTCTGCCTCGGTCCCGAACGACGTGAGGTCGCCGGTATCGATGACGAAGTCCACGTCGAACGCCTCAGCCACCTCTCTGGCGAACTCGAGGCCGAGCGGAGACAGATGGATGTCCGACACGTGCAGCACTCGGATCTCGTCGGCATCCAGAGGCATCGACTGGATACGGGCGAACACTCGGGCCGTACCGTCGATCACCCGGCGAAGCTCTCCGCGGAATTGATTGATCCTGTCCGTGGCCGACTCGACGGGGCCGATCAGGTCCGGCGCGAACGCGAGCGTGCCGGAGAACCTCGGGGAAAGGAAGGCCGCGGGGCGGAAGGTCGACCAAGCCAGGAGTTCGCTGCCGGACACGGTGAGGAAGGCCGTCAGCGTCGCCACCCCGACCCGGCGCCACCCCGTCCGGAAGGCCAGGACGCCGAGAGCAAGGGCCCCCAGGAGCGCCACGGCCACGAGACGGACGGCGAACGGCAGGATGGCACGAGTGGCGTCCCGCTCGACCTGGGCGACCACCTCGTTCGGCGTGCTGGTCCGGATCACCTCCGTGAGCCTGGGCACATCGACGTCCCGGAGGGTCGCCTTCAGGCGCAGGGGGGCGAGATGGGTGTCGGCCGTGAGCCTCCCGAGCGGCGGTAGCGCGATCTCGGTGTGGCCCGGGCCGAAACGGCCCGCGAGCTCCACCGTGAAGGGACCGGTGACGAACGTCGAGGTTCCGGCGAGGAGCATCCCGAGCCACGCGCCGGCCGCACCGATCGCGACCGGCAGGAGGAGCATCGCCTTCTGCCTGATCGATGCACGCCGTGGCGGCGATGCGGTCGGATGAGCCTGCTCGGTCACTCCCCCACCCTACGAAGAGGGCGCGGAGGAGGACAGGGATGGGGCGCTATACTCGGTGGCGCTGCCCCCCAGGGCCGGGGCCGGTGGCCGGCGAGCCCCCATCGTCTAGCGGCCCAGGATATCGCCCTTTCAAGGCGGAGGCACGGGTTCGAATCCCGTTGGGGGCACGAACCGAATAGGTCCCGTGGTGTAGCCTGGTCGAACACGCCGCCCTGTCAAGGCGGAGAGCGCCGGTTCAAATCCGGTCGGGACCGCGAACTCGTCGGCGAGGTAGCTCAGTTGGCAGAGCACGCGGCTGAAAACCGCGGTGTCGGCAGTTCGATTCTGCCCCTCGCCACCTCGGACGGACGTGATGGGGAAGGTCTCACCCCGCGCTGACGGAGGACTGCTTCAGCAAGGCATCGATCTCGGCCTCGCGGTATCGCCGGTGGCCACCGAGCGTCCGGATCGAAGACAGTTTTCCGGCCTTCGCCCACCGGGTGACCGTCTTGGGATCCACACGGAACATGGCAGCCACCTCGGCGGGGGTCAGGAGCTTCTCTTGGGGGCGCGCTACCTTCATCCGATCCTCCCTCCTGCAGACACTTGCCTCCCTCCTCGCTCATCACCTGCCGCGCGAGAAGGGGGCGGCCGGAACGCTACAAACAGTACGAGCCTGTAGCTATCTTGACCTAGTGCGCACAGGAACGCAAGCTGGACAGCAAGGGAAGCCGGGGCTCCCACGCGAAAGAGGAGGGGGCAGGCTGAGCCCTAGTTCAGTAGCTCCCTGCTTCTCGCCTCCGCCCAGCGGCCGGCCACGGCTTGATAGAGCTCGGCCGCCTCCTTCATGGCACCGCGGCGACCGATGGCCGAGATTGCACCCTGGACTTCCTGTCCACTGTGGTCGTTGTCGAGCTCGTCCCAGGTGAACAGCGGCGCGACGGAGGCGTAGTCGAGCTCCACCATGCACTCGCGCGAGAATGCGCCGACCCACTGAACGAGGTCGCGGACGAGCTTCGCGACCGGGGCGAGGTCCGACCGGCGAAGGACCTGCAGCGCCCGCTCGCCCCGCCGCCTGGCCACCTTGATGTCCGTCCAGTAGTAGAGGCGAAAACCGCCCGATCCATCCTGGACGAGGTGGCGTTCGTCTTCGTCGACGAGGACGAACCAGCGGATCGGCACGTGCCAGGGACTCTGCAACATCGACGGCACCGCGGACGGCTCCCGGCGTTTCAGGCTGGCGAGCTCACGGGCTGCCCGCCGGACTTCCGCTTCGGGGACGAACGCTTCCGCCACATCCTCGGGCGCTGATTCCCGGAACGACAGGATGCTCGCGAGAATTCGGATGCGCGTGCGCCACGGGCAGACGTAGTACCGCCCGTCGACGAGCCGGATCTCTGCCTCCTCCCCCTCCGCGGCCGCGAGCAGCCCCGTCACGCCCCGTCCGTGCGAGGACTCCTCCCGGTAGACCCGAGCAGGGGTGCGCCGTGCGCCGCCGGCCAGGATGTAGCGCTCCCAATGGGCCCGCTCCTCCTCCGGATAGGACTCGAGCGGTTGGAAGATGCGCAGGAACGCACAGGGGATCATGGCTGGATCACGGCGCTCATTATAGGTTCGGGTCGCGGCACAGCCGCCGTCGCTTTGGACTGCGGTGGCCACCAGGCTGCATGCTACCCTCCCACCCGTGACCGTCTTCGACGCGTTCGGCGGCGAGTTCGAAGAGGTCGTGTTCTTTCACGACCCTCCAACGGGACTCCGGGCGATCGTGGCCATCCACTCAACGACACTCGGGCCGGCGCTCGGCGGCACGAGGTTCTACCCCTTCGCGACGGACATGGATGCGCTCCACGACGTGCTCCGCCTGGCTCGAGGAATGACATACAAGGCGGCCGTGGCCGGACTCGACCTGGGCGGAGGCAAGGCCGTCATCATCGGCGACCCCAAGCGGATCAAGTCCGAGGAGCTGCTTCGGGCGTACGGACGCTTCATCGACACGCTCGGCGGCCGCTACATCACGGCTGAGGACATCGGAACTACGCGCGACGATATGGACATGCTCCGGCGGGAGACCCGGTACGTTACGGGAGTCGCACCCGAGCTCGGCGGGTCCGGCGACCCCTCACCCGTCACGGCGTACGGGGTTTTCCTCGGGCTGCGGGCCTGCGCCGAAGAGGCCTGGCAGGAGCACTCGCTCTCGGGGCGGACGGTCGCCGTCCAGGGTGTGGGCAAGGTCGGGTATCACCTGGTGAAGCTCCTGGTCGAGGCCGGCGCCACGGTCATCGCCGCCGACGTCGACGTCGACGCGGTCGCGCGCGTGGTCCGCGACTTCGGAGTGGAGACTGCCGAGCCAGAGAAGGTTCACGCGGTCGAATGCGACGTGTTCGCTCCATGTGCGATGGGGGCGGTCGTTCGGGACGACACCATTCCGGAGCTCAAGTGCCGGGTTGTCGCGGGGTCGGCCAACAACCAGTTGGAGCGGATCGAGCACGGCGAGGCGCTCGCCGACGCCGGCATCCTCTACGCGCCCGATTTCGTCATCAACGCGGGCGGCCTCATCAACGTCGCGGACGAGCTGCACGGCTACGACCCGAAGCGCGCCGAGACGGCCGTCCAGGGCATCTACCGCACCCTTCGCGAGGTGTTCCGCATCTCGAGGGAGCAGCGGATCACGACGTCGTCGGCCGCCAACCGCTTCGCCGAGGAGCGCATCAAGAAGATCGGGCGTGTCCGCCTCTACTGGGTCCCTGGCGGCCGCGCCTGGTCCCGCATCTGGGGGCGGTGATGACTGCCACGGGACCGTCGGAGGAACCACTTGGCGTCCTTCCTTCCGCCTCGGACGGAGAGGTCGATCTCGAGGCGCTGGGGCTGAAGGAGGAGGACCTGCGCGAGCTGTACCGGCTCATGGCGCTCACCCGGCGGGCGGACCTCGAGGCGACCGCCCTGCAGCGGCAGGGGGAGCTCGCCGTCTATCCCCCGCTGATCGGCCAGGAGGCCGCGCAGGTTGGCAGCGCGTTCGCCCTGCGGGAGTCGGATTGGATCTTCCCGTCCTACCGCGAGCTGGGGGCGGCGCTCGTCCGGGGCGTCGGTCTGGTGGAGTACCTGCACTTCTACCGGGCCACCTGGCACGGCGGCACCTACGACGCTCGGGAGCACCGCTTCGGTTACGTGAGCGTCCCGGTCGGCAGCCAGATCCTGCACGCCGTCGGATACGCGATGGGGGCGAGGCTCGACGGCGACCCGCTCGTCGCCCTCACGTACTTCGGCGACGGCGCCACGTCCGAGGGCGATTTCCACGAGGGCTGCAACTTCGCCGCCGTCTTCCGCGCCCCTGTGATCTTCTTCTGCCAGAACAATCAGTGGGCGATCTCCGTGCCCGTGTCCGCGCAGACCGTCGCGCCGATCTGGAAGAAGGCGGAGGCGTACGGCTTCCCCGGCGTGTGCGTGGACGGCAACGACGTGCTGGCCGTCTATCTGGCGACCAGGGAGGCCGCGGCCAGGGCTCGAGAGGACGGCACACCCACACTCATCGAGGCGGTCACCTACCGTCTCGGTCCTCATTCCACAGCGGACGACGCTTCGCGCTACCAGCCGGGCGAGGAGGTGGAGAGCTGGAAGGCCCGCGACCCACTGGTGCGGTATCGGGCCTGGCTCGAAGGCACCGGCCTGGCGGACCAGACGTTCCTCGACGAGGTCGAGGGCGAGGCCAAGTCGTTCGCGGCCGAGATGCGGTCCGGCGTCATCGGATCGGATCCCCGCCCCGTCGAGGAGATGTTCCGATGGGTGTTCGAGGACGTCCCGCCGCATCTCGCCCGCCAGCGCAACGAGGCGCTGCGGTTCGCCGCGGAGGCCGGGGATCCCGAGGTGAAGACCCGGCGTGCCTGAGGTCACGATGGTCAAGGCGCTGAACGAGGCGCTTCGGCGCTCCCTGTCCGAGGACGACCGGACGCTGGTCCTGGGCGAGGACGTCGGCGTGCTGGGGGGCGTATTTCGGGTCACCGACGGCCTGCAGGCGGAGTTCGGCGACAAGCGGGTCTTCGACACGCCCCTCGCGGAGGCGGCGATCGCCGGGGTGTCACTCGGGCTGGCCCTCGCCGGGTGGCGGCCAGTGGCTGAGATGCAGTTCGACGGGTTCTCGTATCCCGCCCTGGATCAGGTCATCAGCCATGTGGCGAAGTACCGATACCGCTCCCGTGGTCGCCAGACCGTCCCGATCGTGATCCGGATCCCCTTCGCGGGGGGCATCGGGGCAGCGGAGCACCACTCGGAGAGCCCCGAGGCCTACTACGCCCACACCGCCGGCCTGAAGGTGGTGGCTCCGTCCACGCCCATCGACGCCTACGACCTTCTGCGTGCATCGATCGCAGACCCCGACCCGGTCATCTTCTTCGAGCCGAAGAGCCGGTACTGGTCAAAGGAGGAAGGGGACCTCGACGGAGCATCCGCGCTTCCCATCGGAAAGGCTCGTGTGCTTCGCGAAGGGAGCGACTGCACGGTGATCGCCTATGGGGCAATGGTCGCGCGTTCGCTCGCCGCGGCGCATGCCGCCGCGGCACGGGGGACTGAGCTCGAAGTGCTCGACCTTCGGACGCTCGTCCCACTCGACCTGGACGCGCTTGCGGCGTCCGTCCGGCGCACCGGCCGAGCGGTCGTGGTCCATGAGGCGCCGCTTACGGCGGGATTCGGCGCCGAGGTGGTCGCCCGGTTGATGGAGGATGCGTTCGATTACCTGGAGGCGCCGGTCCTGCGGGTCACCGGTTACGACACCCCCTACCCGCCCGCCACGATCGAGTCGCACTACCTCCCGAGCGTCGAGCGCATCCTCGATGCGGTCGACCGGGTCACGAACTACTGATGGCCGTTCGCGACTTTCGGCTCCCCGATCTGGGCGAAGGGCTGGAGGAGGCCGAGGTCGTCGCCTGGCGCGTGGCCGAGGGCGACTCGGTCGAGCTGAACCAGGTGCTCGTGGAAGTGAACACCGCGAAGGCCCTGGTCGAGATCCCAGCGCCGTGGGAGGGCGTCGTGGCGCGCATACATGCCGAGGAGGGCACCGTCGTGAAGGTCGGCGAGCCTCTCGTGTCGATCCGCGTCGGGGACGCGCCCGAGGATGCCCCCGATGCGTTGGAGGCCGCCCAGGAAGCCGAGCCCGAGCCGCCGGTGGAGGGTGAGGGGCGCCCCAAGCGTCGAGCGGTGCTGGTCGGCTACGGGGTGGACGAGGACGAGGTCCCCCAGGCGAACGTCCGCGCCCCGCGAACGGCCGAAGGTGAGGATCGGGCTCGGGAAGGCCCCGTTCCCGCCTCCCCTCCGGTGCGTCGGCTCGCGAAGGAGCTCGGAGTCGAGCTTGCATCCGTCTCAGGAACGGGGCCCGGCGGCCGCGTCACCCGGGAGGATGTGACGAAGACCGCAGCAAAGGTCCAGGACCAGGAGACGATGGCGGCGGTGGAGGGCGCCACCGAGCGGATCCCGATTCGCGGGACGCGACGGCTCATCGCGGAGAAGATGACTCGCTCCGTGCGCGAGATCCCACACGTCACCACCTTCCTCACCGTGGACGCCACCTGGCTGATGGCTTTCCGCGAGGAGGTCTCGGCCGCGGCCGGAGAGCGAGTCAGTCCCCTGCCGATCGTCGTCCGCAGCCTCGTGGAGGTGTGCCGGGAGCATCCGAAGCTGAACGCCTCCTTCGACGCCCAGGAGTCCACGCTCGTGCTGTACCGCGACTGCCACGTCGGAATCGCGACGGATACCGAGCGAGGGCTCCTCGTCACCGTGGTCCGCGACGCCGGCGCGAAAGGCATCGCGGAGATCGGCCGGGAGATCACGCGGCTGAGCGAGGCGGCGCGCACCGGAAAGGTCCACCCGCAGGAGGTCTCCGGCGGAACGATCACCGTCACCAACGTTGGCACCTTCGGGGCCGAGTTCGGAACCCCCATCATCAACCACCCCGAGTCGGCCATCCTTGCACTCGGGGTCATCGAGCCCCGCGCGTTGGTCGTCGAGGACCGCGTGGAGGCGCGCCCGGCCGTGACGCTCTCGCTCTCCTTCGACCACCGGGTCCTCGACGGCGCCGAGGCCGGGCGGGCGCTCGGGGGGCTCGCGGCCATCCTCGAGAGCCCGTTCTCACTCGGCGCGCTTCCCCGCTGAGCCGAGGAAAGTTGAGGGCGAAGGCCGGCCCGGATACCGTAGGCGCGATGCAGGCCAGACGGAACTCCGTGAGCCCCCGCGACGTGGGTCGCCGGGTGTCCTTCCAGTACGAGCTCCCGAATGGCTTCGTGAGCGAAGCGGTCGGCGTACTCGAGGCGTGGGACGACGCGGCCAACACCTACCTCGTTCGAACGAAAGACGGAGGCCTCGCCCGCGTCCCCGCCCTCGGCGTTCGATTCGGGAAGGTGGTTCCGGGCTAGGTCGGCCCGGCTCTCATCAGGCGGAGTTCGGCCCGAGCGCTTCGTCCACGAGCTGCATGAGCTCGTCCATGTCGAACGGCTTGGACAGGAACCACTCCGCGCCCATCTTCTGAGCCCGCGTGCGGGCGGCCTCCCCCGCCGCGGCGGAGACGACGATGACCTTCGGCCTCCGGTCGTGGGGCAGCTCCTGAAGCCTTGCGAGGACCGACCACCCGTCCAGGCACGGAAGCATGACGTCGAGGAGCATGAGGTCCGGCGTGAACTCGTCGACGGCCTGGAGCGCGGCGCGACCCTCCGGCGCCACGCGCGCGTCGTACCCCTCGGCCTGCAGATTGAACTGCTCGACCCAGGCGAGATCCACCTCGTCCTCTACGACGAGAACTCGCCCCCTGCTCGGCGGCGGCGCCAGCGCCTTCGTCGCCGCTCGCGCGAGAGCGTCCTTGTGGCGGTTCACGAGATCTCGATCCTCGGCTCCCTCGTCACGTGTCCGATGATCACCGCCTCCGTCCCCGCCGCTCGGGCCCGCTCTACTGCTTCGTTCTCGGAGCCCGGCCGGATCACCGCGACCATCCCGATCCCCTGATTCAGCACGGCGAAGAGGTCGGATGGATCCAGGCCCGCGGCCCGGGCGACGAGGGCGAAGATGGGTTGTGGCGTCCACGCGGACCTGTCTATCACAGCACCGAGGTTTTCGGGTAGCGCGCGGCCGACGTTCTCCTGGAAGCCGCCGCCGGTGATGTGAGCGGCCGAACGGACGAGCCCGGCGCGATGGAGCTCGAGCACCGCACGTACGTACAGCGCTGTCGGCTCGAGCAGCTCCTCGCCGAGGGATCGGCCCAGCTCCGGAACGAAGGCGTCCAGCGATCTGCCGTCCTCGAGGAGCACTCGACGAACGAGGCTGAAGCCGTTGGCGTGCAGGCCCGTCGAGCGGAATCCGATGAGCGCGTCGCCCTCGCGAGCGTTCTCCCTCATCAGGACCCGCTGCCGATCGACGAGGCCCACGCAGAAACCCGCCAGATCGAAGCCATCGGTGGGCATGACGCCCGGATGCTCGGCGGTCTCGCCTCCCAACAGCGCGCAACCCGCTCGCCGGCAGCCCTCCGCCACTCCAGACACTATGGCGGCGACCGCGGTCGGATCCAGCCGGCCGACCGCCAGGTAGTCGAGGAAGAACAGCGGCTCAGCCCCGGTGCAAACGACGTCGTTGGCACACATGGCGACGAGGTCGATCCCCACGGTGTCGAGCACCCCGAGTCGCCGCGCGATCTCGAGCTTCGTACCCACGCCATCCGCCGATGCGGCAAGCAGCCGGCCGTCGCCGAGATCCACCAGCCCGGCGAACCCTCCGACCGAGCTCACCACCTCCGGACGGGAGGCCGCCAGCGCCACTTCCCGGATGAGGTCCACGGAGGCGGCCGCGGCATCCAGGTCGATGCCGGTTGCCCGGTATGCGGCCGTGCCCGAGCGTTCCGGGTCTCGGCCGCTCACCCGAGCCTCTTCTGGCGCGGCGGGCCGCCCCGCGTCACAGGGTCTCGAGGGCGAACTTGGACGGCGCCCGATCTCCTTCTTCCACCGGAATTGGGTAGTTGCCGTCGAAGCAAGCGCGGCAGAATGCCCCCCGAGGCGCCTCCGTCGAGTCGACGACGGCGTCCAGGGACAGATAGGCGAGCGAATCGGCTCCGATCAGATCCTTGACCTCGTCGACGGTGTTCTCGGCCGCCACGAGCTCTTCACGCGTGGACATGTCGATGCCATAGAAGCATGGCCAGCGGATCGGAGGGCTCACGATCCGTAGGTGGATCTCCTTCGCCCCGGCCTGCCGCAGAAGCTGCACGATCTGTCGGGTCGTCGTCCCGCGCACGATGGAGTCGTCGACGACCACCAGCCGCCTGCCCCGGATGGCATCCGGCAGCGGGTTGAGCTTCAGCCGGACGCCCCGGGACCGCAGTGCGGGCGTCGGCTCGATGAAGGTGCGGCCGATGTAGCGGTTCTTGATCAGCCCCTCCCCGTAGGGGATGCCCGATGCCTCGGCGTACCCCTGTGCGGAGGAAACCGCCGTGTCGGGGATGGGGATGACGAGGTCGGCCGTTGCCGGCGCCTCCATGGCGAGCCTGCGCCCCATCTCCCGGCGAGCCTCGTGGATGCTCCGGCCGTACATCCGGGAGTCCGCCCGGCCGAGGTAGACGAACTCGAACAGACAGAGAGCCGGGCGTGGGGAGGAGGCGTATGCGCGCGGGCGGACGCCTCGGTCGTCGATCGCGACGAGCTCACCCGGTCCGATCTCCCGGACGTGGGCCGCGCCCACCACGTCGAGCGCTGCGGTCTCGGAGGCGACGCACCAGCCGGACGCCAGGCGGCCGAGGGCCAGCGGGCGGACTCCGTGTGGGTCCCGGGCCGCATACAGCGTGCGCTCGTCCATGAACACGAACGAGAAGGCCCCCCGGAGCGTCGGTAGCACCCGCAGGGCCGCCTCCTCGAGGCCCTGATCCAGGTGCCGGGCGAGGATGGTGGCGACCACGTCCGAGTCGGTGGTCGCGGGGCCGCGGCGAGCTCCCGGCCCTGCCAGTTCGGCGGTGTTCACCAGGTTCCCGTTGTGACCTAGCGCGAGCCCCCGTCCAGCGTTCGTCTTGAAGGTGGGCTGGGCGTTGTCCCACGTGGTCGATCCGGTGGTCGAGTAACGCGTGTGCCCGATGCAGAGGTCGCCCTGCAGCGTGGCCAGCGTGCGCTCGTCGAAGACGTGGGACACCAGGCCGAGGTCCCGGTACACGAGGATGTTGCTGCCGTCGGAGACAGCCATTCCGGCCGACTCCTGGCCGCGATGCTGAAGTGCGTAGAGCCCGAAGAAGGTGAGCCGGGCTACATCCTCACCCGGCGCCCAGACGCCGAAGAGCCCGCACGCTTCCCTCGGTCCTTCCCCACTCACCCTGGCCGATGGTAACACCGGAGGT
>JACDCJ010000185.1 GCA_013817655.1 Actinosomnolentus pattersoniae (SeqCode) | reverse complement strand
GGCCGGGAAGGTTCGGGAGAAAGACCGTGCCGCCCTGGTCGGTGTAGACGAATGCCTGGTACGGCCAATCGAAGTACCCCGTGGCGTCGCCGTCCTCGTTGATGCCCTCCGGGTGCAACGGATTGGTGGCGGGATCCGGGTCGGGGTTGGGCAGGAACTCCACGATGTAGGTGGGGACCTCCTGGCCCGCTGCCCGTGACTCGGCCGATGGCATCCCTGGCGACGCCGGCTGCGCCCAGGCGCCGGGTGGGAAAGCGGCGGCTAGCGCCACGACCGCGAGGAGAAGAATTGCGGCACGCTTGGACATCGACTTGTTCTCCTTCGTCCGGGCGCGACGGGAACCTCAGTGGCTTCGATGAGCCTCGTTCACTATCGCATCGGGTTCGTCCGGGTTGCGCCAGCCAACGGTAAAGGCAAGGTAAAGAGAGCAGAGCTTCGCGCGGCGGCCGGTGAGGGCACCACGGCCAACGGGAATAGCGGGCCGCTCACTGACGTTCGGGGCCACGAAGCCAACCGATCGTCCCAGGAGGAGATCCATGCCGGTGCAGCGCCTCAATCACGCGGTCCTGTACGTCCGCGACGTTGCACGCAGCGTCGCCTTCTACGGCGAGGCCCTCGGCTTCCGCCAGATCGGTGGGTTCCCGGGCGCCTCGTTCCTGCAGGCGCCGGGTTCCACCAACGACCACGATCTCGCCCTGTTCGAGGTCGGAGCGGCGGCGGGACCATCGCCGGCGGGACGCACCAGCGTTGGTCTGTACCACCTGGCGTGGGAGGTGGATACGCTCGAGGAGTTGGAGCGCATCTCGACGAGGCTCGCCGGGCTTGGAGCGCTCACCGGGGCCTCCGACCATTCGACGACCAAGGCTATCTACGCCAGAGACCCCGACGGCCTCGAGTTCGAGGTCTGCTGGATCGTCCCGGCGGAGTTCCTCGACGAGGACATCCTCGCCGCACGCACCACGATCGGAAGGTTGGACCTTGCCAAGGAGAAGGAGCGATTCGGGGCCAGGACGCGCGGAGGGGTTGGCGTTTCCACCCCCGCTGCGGCTGGTTGACGACTCAGCGTCAGCGAATGGGAGGGACGATCCGACGGATCTCCCCGAAGGAGGATGAGGAATGCAGATAGCGATCATCGGATCGGGCAACGTGGGCAAGGCGCTGGCCGGATCGTTCGTGCGCGCCGGCCACCAGGTGAACCTCAGCGCATCGGATCCCGAGAACGCTCGGGCGGCCGCACAAGATACCGGTGCCAGCGCGGCGGACTCGAACACCGCAGCGGTGGAGGGAGCCGACGCCGTCGTCCTCGCGGTTCCCTACCAGGCAGTGGAAGACGTGCTCGAGGAACTCGATGGCTCCCTCGCAGGCAAGGTGCTCATCGACACCACGAACCGCGTGAACCCCGCGGACCCCGGCTCGGTCCTCGACGGCACGTCTGCCTCCGAGCAGATCCAGGCTCTCGCCCCGAGCGCCCGCGTCGTGAAGGCCTTCAACACCGTCTTCGCCTCCCGGATGACCGAACCATCGGTGGACGATGTCCAGCTCGACTGCTATGTCGCGGGGGACGACGAGGAAGCCAAGCGATCCGTCCTCGAGCTCGCCGGCTCGATCGGCTTTCAGCCGATCGACGCCGGGCCCCTTTCGATGGCCAGGGTTCTGGAGGGCATGGCGCTCCTCAACATCACGCTTCAGATCCGCAACGGGTGGCCCTGGCAGTCGGGCTTCAAGCTGGTCGGTCCAACCGGTTAGCGGCGTGCAGGTCACCTCCCGCCCATACCTCGTTCTCCGGCCCGAGGACCACGTCGTCCTCGGTGAGTCCGACTTCGGCATGCCGGGACTGACCGCCGTCGAGGCGATCGGGCCCTTCGTGGCCGTTCAGGCCTCGGGGCCCCTCATCACCGTTCACGACTCCGTCATCGAGGCCGGCCTGGGGATCGGCCATCACCCACACCGACACAACGAGCGCCTCTTCTACATCGAGCAGGGTCAGCTCGACCACGACGACGCGCTGAACAACATAACGGGGCACATGGGGGCGGGCGACGTGGGGCAGTTCACCGAGGGCCAGCGCGGCATGGTTCACTCGGAGTGGAACCACGGCGACGTCGACACCCGCGCCTACATCCTCGTCTACGGCACCGACCCCGTCCCCGAACAGACGGCCTTCAACGCCCTGCGGGATGCCGATGCGCCGCGCTACCGGGAGGACGCGGGCGTGCGAACCAAGGAGCTCGTCGGGCCGCGCTCGCCACTGCGGGTGAATGGAGACATCCGCCTGTTCACCGATTCCCACCTGGACCTCGGAGCCGTCCTGATCCTCGAGCTGGCCACGGGAGAAGGAGGGCTAGTCAGCGTCCGCGAGGGAGGGATCCGCGCCGAGGAAGGAGGCGAGGCCCTGGGCCGCGGCGACACCCTGGTGGCGCCGCCCTCCGGGGAGCCGCGAACGCTGCGGCTGCGGGCCGAGGTTCCCACCCGACTCGTCCGCGTGGTCCACGGTCCGGGCTATGGGCTCGTGCGCGAGGAACCCCTGGCCCGGCGCCGCGCCGCGCATAGTCCCTCTCCGGCCGTTCCCGGGTCGGTTACCGGCGCCAGACCCCAACCCGCTCGAACCGCATCGGGACATCAACCAGGATGAGCTCGCTCGGTTCCCCGGCGCGGATCCGAAGCTGCTCTTGCTCCAAGACCTTCGCCGCATCGCCGGTGGAGGCGTCCCGATCGTCGAACGTGGCGGCTCCCTCGATCAGGTAGACGTAGGCGCCGCGCTCGGGTCCGAGACGATGCACGACCTCAATGCCGGGCTCGAGCGAAGCGACGTGGACGGAAGCGTCCTGGTGGACCTTCACGACGGTGCCTCCCTCGGGCCCGATGACGCGGAGCAGCTGATTCGTCCGATCCTCTCGAGTGAACGAGCGCTGTTCCACCCCCGGAGGCAGGCCGGCGGTGTCGGGCAGGATCCATATCTGGATGAACCGCATCGGCTCGGTCTGGGACGCGTTCTGCTCCGAGTGCCAGGCCCCGGATCCCAGCGTCATGCGCTGGACGGACCCCGCGAGCAACGGGCCGGGCGCCCCCCCGATGTCGTCCTCGTGGCGGAACGTCCCCTCCACAACGTAGGTGAGCCCCTCGATGTCTTTGTGGGGGTGCAGTGGCCAGATGGCTCCGGGGATCAGGCGGTCGTCGTTGAACACCCGCATCGCCCCGAAGTCGTCGTTCTCGGGATCGCGGTAATTGTCGAACGAGAAGTGCCACCGGGCGCGGAACCACTCACCATCGACGTCGTGGATCTCCTTGTCGTGCCGGATCGTGATCATCGAAGCCCTCCTTCAAAGATGGCTCCTGATTATCCCGCCGGCCGGGTCGCGTAACGAGGCCCCCTTCTCCAGCCAGAAGTGCGACCGTCCCATCATCCAATCCGCCGCACCCCCGTCCGCCCGGCGCACAGCTACGGAGGGGCGCGATCCGCGAGTACCGACCCATCGGGTCGGAGGAAGAGCGGACGGCCACCGGCGAGCTCCAGCCGGAACCCTCCACGTTGATGGACCATCCTGTGGTGGCGCCGGCAGAGCAGCACGAGGTTGGGCAACGCCGTCGGCCCTCCGTCGGCCCAGTGGATCACGTGGTGTGAGTCACACCATGTGTGGGGCCGGTCACAGCCCGGGAACCGGCAGTGGCGGTCCCTGAGGATCACGGC
>JACDCJ010000037.1 GCA_013817655.1 Actinosomnolentus pattersoniae (SeqCode) | reverse complement strand
TGATCAGGAGGATTTCTGCGTCCGCAGACACGACGGCGATGGTGGGATCGACCTCATCCAGCCGGGCGACCTCCAACTCCCAGGGCTCGGCCCCGTCGCAGGAGGGAACGGTTGCCACCCCAAGGATCTCGCCGGGGACCGGAAGGACCGGGGGGTATCTGCCCTCGTACTCCGAACCCTCGAACGTCGCGATGAGCGCGCACGCTGCACTGGAGGCCTCGTTGGTCGAACGATCTCGCGCGCTGAACACGACCGCTCCCAAGGCGATCGCACCGACAGCGACGAGCAAGGCGACGAGGACACCTGTGTGGCGCCGATCGGGCGAGTCGCCTCGCGGCCTGCGATGCTGGATCTCTTCCCAGAGGTCGGGGACGGGGACCTGATCGGCCCCCGCGAAACGGCGCTTCAGCTCAGGCATCGTCATCTCCAAGGAGCTCTCGGAGGCGCTTGCGGGCTCGGTGCAGATGAACGCCTGCGGCCGAACGGCTCCAGCCCATGCGATCCGCTATCTCAGCGAGCGGCGCGTCACCGTAGTAGTGGAGGACCACCGCAGCGCGCTGTCGGGGAGTGAGCTGGCGTAGGGCCGTCACCAGCTCCGCAGTTTCGTCCGGGATCTCATAGGTCGTCTCCGCCACTCGCCGCGTCTCCCGTTTCCGCCGCCTGAGCTCCGCTGCCGCCACTCGGAATCCCACCCTCCAGATCCACCGCTGGGGCTGCCGAATCGCATCACCTGCCGCGAGCGCTCGGGCAAACGTCTCGGCCACCGCGTCGCTGGCGATCTCCGGATCGCCCGCGAAGAGAAAGAGCGACCGCCACAGGCGCGGCGCAGCCTCCCGGTAAAGCTGCTCGATGGTGTCCGATTCGCGATCCGCCACTCCCGCATCCTGCACTCACTCCTACAGAGCGCGAAAGAGGCCGTCTGTTTACGGGGGCGCAAGAATCTTCCGAGAAGTAGCCTCAGCGCCATGTAAACCGAACGGCGTCCTGCTGGCTTTGGAGTGATGAGAGCGGCGCGTGAGAGTCGACCCCGGATTCGAGGAGCTTTACCGGGCCAACCACTCCGTCGTCTTCCGCGCCGCGTACCTGCTGAGTGGACGCCGGGAGATCGCCGAAGATGCCACCCAAGAGGCCTTCGCCAGAGCCCTGGAACGGTGGAGCCGACTTGGCGGCCAGCCGTGGGTGGCAGGGTGGGTCATGAGCACAGCGCTGAACGAGGTCAGGCGGTCTTGGCGACGACGTGGAGCCGCCTCGCCGACGGATGTGGGGGAGGGACTTCCCGGCGGCGAAGACGCCATCGATCTGTGGCGTGGGATCCGACGCCTCCCTCGCCGCCAGCAGGAGGCCGTTGTTCTGCACTATGTCGCAGACCGACCGCTGGGCGAGGTTGCCGCCGTGATGGGGTGCCAGGTCGGAACGGTCAAGGCCCACTTGTCCCGGGCCCGCAAGGTCTTGGCCCGGGCGATGGAGGTCACGCGGGATGAGATCTGAGGACGAAGTGAGGCAGCGCCTCGGGGGGTCCCTCTGCGGAGTCTCGGTTCCTACGCCTTCGATCAACGACGTCGCTAGACGAGCCGGCCGGCTCCGCACGCGCCGTCGCCTCTCGAGCGGAGCTCTTGGAGCGACCGTCGCTGCCGCCGCCGTCCTGGTCCCGCTTTGGCTGCTTTCACCGCTCGGGCGCCCGAACTCGTCCCCGAGTGGACCCGCCGCTTCCATATCGCCTTCTTGGGTGCCAGGCGTGGCCGTAGTCGTCTGTGACCTTCGGGGGGATGAGGTGACGACGAGGCTACTCACACCGGTCGTGAGGGCTCGTCCGGACGGAGTTCACCTGCGGGTCGAGAATCGCTCGAGTGTTGGACTGGAATTGCGGATCGAGGATCAAAGAGGCGCGCAGGGAAGAGCCGCCCCGGTCGGGGTGCAAGTCGCGGTCCACACCATCCCTCCCGGCGACGCCCGCGCGGGATGCGTCGTCCCGGGCGGACGTGCCTATTCGCCCCTCCCAACATTGCAGGTCGTGGATCCCGCAGGTCTTTGGGTTTCGCCTGAACTCGAGTGCACGGGAGGGCTGAGAGCAGAGGTTGTTCGGGACTATGCGTCAGAAGCGCCCGGCGAGGAAGGCACCGCGATCGAGGTGGCTACCCGGCACCTCCCTCTTCCGCTCCGACCGGGAGACGAGATACGAGACACTTTCTATCCCATGACGCAGAGTCAGAGGCACCTGCCCGTGGTGGCGGTGGTTCGGAGCGGTCGGACCGTGGCACGGGTCGTCCTCACGCCGGCGAGTGATGGAGGATGGTTGGTGACACTGTGGGAGGCCTGCTCGAACGAAGGTGAGTTCGAAGGCCCAAGGTGAGGGGCTCGGTCCAGGTGCGCCGCGTCCTCCTCTTGGCATCCGCCGGAATCCTTCTAGCATGCTTCGCGTTCGCCATCTGGGGAGTTAACGGATAACCAGGTTCGCTGCGAGGTTCTCGAGGATCCGTTTTCCATCAAGGCACCCAACGCCCGGCGTGTTCCCATGCGACCCGACCGGCTACAACAACCACATGCCGACCAGGCTGGCCATCGCACTTGCGGGGGCCGCACTGGCCTTCGGGTTCCTACTCCTAGCGCGGTTTCTTGGCCGACCAACCGCGGGTCATCAGGGCGACGGTGGCTGCAGCAACTGCCAGCCCCACGAGTGTGGTCAAGAGCTGCCATCCACTGAGCAGGTTGCCGAAATAGCGGGTTCCACCTTCCATCTGTCCGCACGGTCCGATGCAATCCTCCACCTCCGGAACAATGCCGAGGACGACGAACGTTGCGATCATCTCAGCCGCCACGAGACCGGCGACAAGGACCAATCGACGTCTCTTCATGGGATCGTCATGCTTCCGGCAAGAAACGCGAGGCGGGCGCCCGAAGGGGGACCCCAGAATGCAACGAAAAGGCTGCCTTCCCTTCCACATGAGGCGCGGTGCCCCAGCAGAACAACTCTATAGGGTGCTCACCCAGCTACGGGGGCGGGTGGCGAAGGCTGGGTGACCACCGACGACTCCTGGCGACGCTTCGTTATGGGCATCCCTCGGTCAGGTCGGCTGGGTCGGTTCTGCACTCGTCCGCTCCCGAGCCGCCTTGTACCCGGTCGTTCCCGCCAGCCCCGTCGATCGACGTCAGGAGATCATCTCCCGAGCCCCCGATCAGGGTGTCGGCCCCGGCCTCCCCGATCAGAACGTCGTCCCCCGGCCCCCCGGTGATCGTGTCCTTGCCCAGCCCGCCGAAGATGACGTCGTTCCCTCCCTGGCCATCGATCACGTCCTTCCCCCCGACGCCACAGATAAGGTCGGCGTGCGGGGTCCCAACCAGGGTGTCGTCTCCGGAAGTGCCCTGGACGGTGCAAAGGGGCTGCCAATCCGGAGTGGCCTCGTCGGGGACGCTCTTGGTGAGGTTGAACTGCTGCGACCCGTCCGGCCTCATCACCCAGATGTCCCGGTTGCCGCCCTCCGGGAGCACGCGGTTGAAGGCGATGGTGGTCCCGTCGGGCGACCACGTGGGAGCAAGGTCGTTGCTCGGGTCGTTCGTGAGACGGGTCTCCCCGGTCCCGTCGGCGTTCACGACGTAGATCTCGTTGTTGGCGTTCCGATGGCTGGTGAAGGCGATCCTCGTGCCGTCCGGCGACCAGGCGGGCTCAAAGTCGACTCCGGGATCGAACGTGAGCCTTGTAACGGATGTCCCCTCGGGGGTCATGGTGTAGATGTCGCTCTTTCCCTCTTCGCCGTCACGGTCGCTGGCGAAGGCAATGGTCCGACCATTCGGTGACCAAACGGGATCGCTGTCGAAGGCCGGGTCATTCGTGACGCGCGTCTCCTCGGAACCATCGGCGTTCATGACGTAGATCTCCCGGTTGAAGTTCTCGTCCCTGCTGCTCTCGAAGACGATCTGCGTCCCGTCGGGAGACCAGGCCGGGTCGTAGTCGTCGAACGTGTTGGTGAGTTGAGTGGGGTCCGTCCCGTCTGCATCGATGACCCATATGTTGGCGCCACCCCAGACGAGCTTCCTTCCGTCCGGAGACCAAGAGGCGTTGCAGTCGTAGCAGTAGCCCACCCGGCGGAGCTTCGTCCCGTCCGGTTCCATGACGAAGAGGTCCGGGTCATCGTCCCACCATCCTTCGATGAACTGACCGGTGAATGAGAATTTCCCGTTCTCTCCCGTGAACGCGGTCGCCATGAGCGCCGGAAAACCGTAGAGAACGCTGAGCGTGATCAGGATGATGACGAGCCAAGGCTTTGCGTGTTTGGGCATCTTCTCTCCCCGTTGGTGTACGGGTAGTGTCCCAGTTTGGTGATCGGCGCGTTTGGACCCCGAATCGGCCGAAGGAGGACGAGGCGTCGTTCCTCCTGAGTGAAATGAGCACGATGGCTCACGTGATGGCTTTGGTTGAGCGACCGACGTTCGCGCTGCACTCAAGGCGCGGGAGGGAATTGTCGAGCGGTCCCTTCGGGAGGTCCAGCATGAGCTCTGGACACCCGAGCAAGGACAAAGCTTGGTTCGGCACCAACTGAGTGACCTAGACCGCGCTCGTCGCGAAAAGCCGT
Source organism: Actinosomnolentus pattersoniae (SeqCode) (assembly GCA_013817655.1). Taxonomy (GTDB): domain Bacteria; phylum Actinomycetota; class UBA4738; order UBA4738; family UBA4738; genus JACDCJ01. The sequence goes on along the minus strand of JACDCJ010000037.1, from coordinate 7,452 downwards.
TGGCCCCCGCAGCCCTCAAGCTGAGTAGCGCAAATCGTTATGCTCGTACTCACGTAGGCGCTCAAGTCGCTCCTCGGGGGCGGGGTTGCCGGTTGCCGGTTGCACCACAAGTCACCGCCTCGCTGGTGGATTGGCCGGGTGAGGCCGGCGAGACAACACGGGGCACGGCGTCAGTTCGAAGGAGGAGAAGCCGTCGCATCGGGTGCTAACTGGCACCGTTCGCCCGGTGGATCTATGTAGACCACACCGGACTCACTTGTCCGAATCAAGATGCCCTTGCCTCCGTTGGCATCGACCGTGAGAGGCGGAGGTCCACCAACCCACCGGCCAGGAGGTGGCACCAACGCCGCCGAAGCCCCTCGCCTGATCGCGTCCCCGACCTTGAACTGGCAAGGGGCAGCGGTGACGGCTGAGCTTGCACCGTTGGCGTCGAGCCAGAGCCTCCGCATGCGACTAGGATGGAAAGTCCTAGATGAAGCCCATATCGCGCCGCAGTTCGAGTCACGCCACCGCGCTCCTCCGCAACATCTGCTGCCCGCATGTACCGGATGAGACGGATGCGGACGGACGCGGGTTCCCACCGTGTCAGGTATGTCAATGCCCTCATATCTTTGGTCGTGGAGAACAACTCACCCTCCTATAGCGAAGCCGGGGGGCGATGTCCTCGGGGATCGAGTGCATCCGGTACACCTCGAACTTCGATGACCTGGGCATTGGTGCATCGCCTCCCTGTGACCGTTCCTCGGCTGATTCTCGTACGGCTCCTGGGAACAAGCAAGGCGCCGGGGTCTCAGCCGAACCTCCCGACCCGCGAGTCCTCCATAACGTCGGACACGCGAGGGGTGGCTGTCGCGGCGCATATGAGTCGCCCCTTAGACAGCCGATGCCGTCGGCGAGACGCTAAACCGACGCCGGCTCGGAGTTAGAAGCAGACTCGGATACAGCGCGTTCAAATGTGCCGCCTACGGGGAATGGCTCGGCAGCAGAGAGAACAAGAAACAGGACTCCGACTGCTGCGAGTACCGCCAGCGCGCCTACCCCTCTGCTGATTATCGTATCTTGGGCCGCCATCTCAACCTCCTAACAAGAACCAGGATCGCCTCGGTTAATGGCATGCCAATGCTCTGACCTCGCTCCCGGCAGGCATTTCGGGGCCCTCGTCAACAGGGGGGCCACGGCCGGGCCTGAGGCGGTCCCGATAGGACGGGGACTCGCGCTAGTACGGTTCCGTCCGCGTCGACAGCCTCGATGGTGTCGATGGCCGTGCCGGCGGAGTCGCCGCATCGCTGGATCACCGCGAGCCACAGCCCTTCTCTGGGTTCCACCCAAGCAGTGCTCCCATTGCCCAGGGTGACCCGCACTCGAACGCCCTCTTGCGGAAGCGTCCGACCGCCCGCCACGGTGTAGGCCTCCTCATCCGATCCAACGCCCCCCGTGGTCCAAGAAAGGTAGGCGTTGCCCTGGCAGCCGCCGCCCCCGAAACCACCGCCACCCGAGACGGTCAGGGGATGCTCCGTTACCGAGCACGTGGTGCCATCGAACGACCAGCGGATCTTCCCTGGCGGCGCTTCCACGACGAGTCGATTGCGAGACGAAGACACCACGGTCGAATCGACGAACCCCGGTGGAAGCTCGAGATCTCCCGGCACCTGCTGTTCGGGTTCGAGTGAAGGAGAAGCCACCTCGTTGCTCTCCTGCTGGCAATCCCGCACCAACAGCAGCGTCTGCTCAGCAGCTTCGGTGGAGACCGATCCGGCGATCCATAGGTCCCCCTCGGGGGCGACGTCAACCGAGCCGATGGAGGCCATGTCCTTCACCTTCGGACCTTCGACGATCCGCCACTGCCGGCCGTCCCAGTGCTCGATAAGAAGGCCGTCGTACTCGAAGGACGTGCCGCTGGACTCTTTCCCCCACGACGTTCCGACAGCCCAGACATCGTTCGGGCCGCCGACGGCCAACTCTTGGAATCCGTACTGGCCAGAGGGCGGAGCCGGATGGGGCTGGACAGACCAGGTGGACCCGTCCCACCGATAGATGAGCCCCCTCTCGGGTGCCGTTCCATCAACATCGTCGAAGGAGGAGCCCACCGCCCACGCGATACCCTCCCCGGTGGCGGCAACGTCAGAAAGTTGGTCGGCTCGCCCATCGGTAGAGATCTCCATGAGATTCCAGGCCGAGCCGCCCCATCTGGACATGACGGGCTGATCCCACGATCGACCGACGGCCCAGGCCTCAGCATCCGACACTGGAGAGACGCCGTTCAGGTAGTTTTCCCTGCCCGGGAGCTCAGGGAAAGCCACCTCGGTCCACGTCGAGCCGTTCCACCGGTGGACGATCGGCTGTGTCCCGTTCCGGTGAGCCGGATCGCCGATCGCCCATATGTCGTCGGAGGACCGGGCGGCGAGGTCCTTGACCGCCGATTCTCCAGCCTCCGCAACGAACGACCAGCGACTCCCGTCCCAGTGGACGAAGAAGCCGGGTCCGCCGTAGACGCCCCCCGAACCAACAGCCCACACGTCGTCGGGCGAGATGGCCTCGAAGGCCGTGATGATGGTGTCGGTGGGGTTCGCTATCTGTTGGGCCGTGGGCTCCGGGAATGCGACCTGAGCCCACGACACTCCGTCCCAGTGGAGCGCCAGGGGGTGGTTGAGGCCCCGCCGGAGGCCACCCGTAGGCATATGGCCGCCGGGCGATGGCGTGGGAGGGGCTTGTGGATCCCATTTGTAGCCGCCGACCGCCCATACGTCGTCGGGTGCGAGCACCGCTACGTCGCTCAGAAAATTCCGAACGTTACCGGGGTTCGGAGTGGCCATCCTCGTCCAAGAGCAAGTTGACCCGCCCACATTCTGCTCATGCTGGCCGCTGAGGAAGTCCATCCCGGCGATGCCCCCGTAGGCGAGAAGCGCACCGACCACGCCGAGTGCCAGCAGCGATCGAGCTCTCAGATGATTCGCCCGGCGGAGCATCGGACGCGGCGCCCCGAGGCGCTCGTCCACCTCCCCCGCCATGCGCTCGAGGAACCGGCGCAACTGATCTTCCACCTCAGTCCTCCTGCAGCTGAGCCGCGGGTCCGATTCGCGTACGTAGTCCGTTCATCCCTCGATGAACGAGGGACTTGACCGTGCCGGGGCGGCAACCAAGCACGTCCGCGATCTGCCTCTCGGACAGATCCTCATAGAAGCGCAGGACGATGGCCGCCCGTTGCCGCTCGGGTAGAGCCAGAAGCGCCTGCCTCATTGCCTCGTAGTCCGCCACGTCCGGAAGAGTGGCTTCTTCCCGCTGGAGACTCGCTTCCCGCTGCAGATGCAGCCGCTCGAGCCTTCGCCGCCGAAAGTGCATCCTCGCGAGGTTAACCACCATCCGTCGCAAGTAGGCCTCGAAGGCATCTGGTGCCCGAAGGTCGACGAATCGGCCGGCGAGCCTGGCGAAGGCGTCCTGAACGAGATCCTCCGACAGGTGCCGGTCGCCGGTGAGCAGGTAGGCAAGTCGAACGGCATTCCGGCCGTGCCTGAGGTACAGCTCACCCAAGCGCCCACCCTCGATCCGCGGCCCCTCCGCCACCGAGCTCCCGTCATCTACGCGATCAACCACTCAGATGCCCCACTCAGAGGGAAGGTTGCCGGACGTCTCTGAACAATGGCTCATTTCGGAGGATCCCGAGCCCGATTCTCACCAGCCGTGACCTGCTCGTCCGTGCGCCTCTGGAGGTCTGGTTCCTTTGGATGGTCATCGCGGGCGTCTGGAATGTGAGCCTCGGGGGGTGACCATGAGCTTGAACTACTAGTGCTCCGTCTTGGAGAGCCCGCCAGATCCTCCCTGAGCGTTGCCCCCCTAGCGCTCTCGGATAGGCTGCCAAGAAGCACAGCAGTCGAGTCCCGGACCCCCAGTCAGTCGCTGGAGTGCGCCAGTCTGGACTTCAACCACGTACAGATCGCCGTTAGAACCGTCACTTCCCGGCTCGTGCCCGGCTCTCGTGAACACGATCCTCGATCCATCCGGGGACCACTCGGGATCTCGCGCCGTGCAGGTTCTTGTTGGACACGACCACGCCGTAAGCAATCTTAGGTCCCTCCCGTCTGGTCGTACCAGATGGATGCCCGCTCCTTCGAGGCCTCCGTCCTCACCCGAAGCTGCGAAGGCGAGCCATTCTCCGTCCGGTGACCAGGTTAGATCCGAGGGCAGATCGAGCCCCTCGGGACGAATGGTCAAGACGACTTCCTGGGCCTCAGGGTCGAGCAGAAAGATCCCGGGGGGACCAACCGTGCCGTCGGCATTGAAGAGGCTCCCCGCCACCGCTATGAGCCGACCATCGGGCGACCAGGCGGGGGCACTGAGCGGCGAGAAACCCTCCAAGAGGAGGGTGAGGTCGGTTCCGGCCGACGTGACGGCCCATACCCCTTCCCTACCGTCGCGGTCGCTCCAGAAGGCGAGCATCGATCCGTCCGGGGACCACGCGGGACTGGACTCGCCCTCACATTCCGGCACGACACACGAAGTCAGCCTGGTGATCCCGGTACCGTCCGCCTGCATGACGAGGATTCCATGGAGCCCCTCGAGGCTAGCCGAGAACGCGATTCGCAGTCCGTCCGGGGACCAAGCCGGATCGAAACCTGGATGCGCGGAGTTCCCGACAAGCTGCAGGGGATTCGACCCGTCTGGATTCATCACGAAGAGCCCTCGCTCAGGGATAGCTCCATCGCGTGCGAGCACCGAGTCGGGGTCGATCCGAACGAAGGCGATCTGGCCGTTAGTCGCTGGGACGGGAGTGACGTCGCCACGGTGCGGGGTTGGCTGTGGACGCCAGGCGGGACTGCTCAGGCCGGCCTCGTCTTCGACAAGCTGCCGCAGGCCGGACCCGTCGGCGCCGATCACGAACAGCCGGTCGCTTCTGTCCCCTCCGCCGACGAAGGCGATCATCGTCCCGTCCGGGGACCAGGCGAAGTCGTCGAAGATGTCGGGCTCCACGCTGTGGCTCGTGGAGAGGTCGCCCGCCAGCCTTCGTGCGTCGGTCCCGTCCGCGCCCATGACGTACAGGCCGAATGAATCCCCTTCCTCTCGGACGAACGCGATTCGCGTGCCATCGGGGGACCACCGGGGCTGCGAGTCGTGCTCAGGCGTGGCGGTGAGGCGGGCGATACCGCTTCCGTCGGGGTTCATCACGTAAACGTCGCCGGCGGGGTCGTCTCTCTCGCTTGCGAAGACCACCCTGCCGTCGGGCCCCCAGTCGGGCTGCCAGTCGACCCCCGGTTCGCTCGTGAGCTGGAGCTGACCGGTCCCATCGACGTTCACCACGAAGATGTCCACGTTGCAGGAGAAATCCATCTCGCAAGCCGGACGATTGGGGTCGCTGCGGTCGCTTGCATAGACGATCCTGGTGCCGTCCGGCGACCAGGAGGGCGCGGCGTCGAACCCCCCGTCGTCCGTGACTTGCCGCCGGTCTGTCCCGTCCGCATTCATGACGAACACATCCCAACTGGAGCCGGTGGGCACTTCTCCGATATAGCCTGTGCTGTCGATGAAGGCCACCCGGGATCCCTCTGGCGACCAGTCATAGGTCGCGCCAACATCATCGACTCCACCCGCATGCGCGTCGCTGAACAGCACGCGCCGGTTCGACCCGTCGGGCTCGACCGCCTCGATCCACGTTCCACCTTCGCCACCAAGCCGTTGGAACCAGATCTCCCCGTTGGCGACGGCCGGGGCACTCATTTCAGCGGTGGGCGTGGGCCCGGGCTGGGCGACCCGGCTCTCCCCGAGAAAGGCTCGGGCCACCAAGCCAATCCCGAGGGCTGCCACAGCGATAGCCACCGCCATGGATACCCACCGGTTTGCCGGTCGGGGCTCAAGGAGACGACTCGTTTCGCGGGTCCGGATGTCCCCCCATAGGTCCGGAGGCTCAATGCGGTCCAGCACACGAAGTCGCTTCTCCAGGTCAGCCATCGCTCTCTCCCAGCAGGTCCCGAAGCTTCGCCCGGGCGCGCATGAGGTGAACCTTCACCGCGCCCGCGGTCGAGCCCACGATGTCGGCCACTTCCGCCACCGGATACCCCGCGTAATGGTGCAGGACCACCGCGGCCCGCTGTTTCGCCGAGAGCTTGCCCAGCGCAGCGAGCAAGTCCATGAGCGGCTCGCCGGACTCGTAGGCACGTTCGGGCGAGGCCTCACTGAACCGCCCGCGTTCCTTGAGCTCTCCCGCGGCGATCCGGAATGCCGCCTTCCACACCCACGCCAGCGGGTCACGCAGTTCGTCGCCCCGCCGCAGGGCCTGAGCGAACGCCTCTGCGACTGCATCGTTCGCCACCTCCCGGTCCCCGGCGAAGGCCATCACCGCCCGCCACAGCCGGCCGCCATGCTCGCGGTACAGCAGCTCGAGGCCGTGCTCGAAGGTCACCTTCACCAGCGCATCCTGCACCCTCCAGTACAGGACCGAGAAGCCCCGGAAAGGTTAACGGCGTGTTGGGAAATCCCGGCCGTCTGAGCTCGCGGCCCGAGGAAGGGTGCCATGCTCAACATGCGGAGGCGAATGCATGCATAGCTGGGAACGACCGGCTTCGTGGGGACGTCGTACGGCCCGAACCGTGCTCCCGATGTTCGCCCTTGCAGTCCTTCCTTGGCTCATCTCCTGTGGCGTCCGTCCCGACTCGGGAATCACCGGGACGGTCCTCGGGCCGAAGGGTCCGCTTTCAGTAAACCTCCGAGTCGTAGACACCGCGTCCGGACAGGAGGCCGCTGAGGCGACCTCGGCAAGCAACGGGATATTCTTCGTTCGGCTCCCCGCTGGGCAATACCGCGTAGCTTTCCTGAGACCACGCGGTGGGAAGAGCGCCAAGGCACCGCCTGCACAAATCGTGACTGTTCCGAAGCACGTCATCATGCGGATGACAGTTCGATACGGCTCTCCAACCGACCCATGAGGTGCGTGATCACCACAGGGCACACATCCCAGCGTGACGCGGGAGCCGAAGGGACATCCTAGTGTCACGACAGACACGGGTAAACCTTCCCGGCCTCTCAGGACTTGAGCGTCCCGACCAGTTCTGGGAGGACGCGGCCGATTACATGGAGACGCGCGGGGCTGGCTCGACGAGACGCTCGACGGCGCCCCACCGGCGATCTTGAAGGATCTGAAGCCGCTGGATGAAGGCCTTCGGCCGCTCCGGGCCCGGGTCGTCGCAGAGATCCGACGTCGCCTTCGCGAGAAGAGCGCCTAGCCTCGGGTCATCTCGACGACCACGGTCATCTTCGAACCGGACATCCTCGCCTTGGAGTCGCCGCTCCCGTCGAACACCAGGGCCTCGAGTTGATAGTGCCAGCCTTCGAACCCGCCGGCACCGAAGTTCCTGCCGGCCCAGCTGAGCGTCGTGGTCGTGGGATCGACGGAAGACGAGAGCGGAAGGAGGTCCGGAGAGAGGAACTGGATGGGGCAGGGGACCGGGGGCGAGTCGTTGGGGC
>JACDCJ010000184.1 GCA_013817655.1 Actinosomnolentus pattersoniae (SeqCode) | reverse complement strand
ACCCTGGAGTCCGCCACGTGGCGGACCGACGCCCACCGGTTCTACGAGCGGGAAGAGTGGCGAAACACAGCACACTCCTTCTCGAAGCCGCTCACGGATACCCCGTGGCCGCCTCCACCACCCGAGACGAATCCCTGATTCCCTTGTGACCAGGGCACGATCAGTGGTCCGGGACCGAGCCGCAGGTGATGTTCGCGGCGCACGCGGTCATGCCGCCGGCTCGATCTGAAGCCATGAAGGCCGCCACGTTGCCAACCTCGGTAAGAGACGTCATCCGCCCTAGCATCGTCTTCCCCTCCAGCCATGCGATGAGTTCCTCACGCGTCATCTCCCTGCCCGTGCCGTAGTCGGGAAAGAGTTCGCCGGTGTCGCGGATGGCATCGGGTAGACCGGTCGTTTGAAGCCATACGACACGGATGCCCTGCGGCCCGAGTTCGCATGCCCACTGGCGGCAGAGACTCTCGATGGCGTCGAAGGTTACTCCGGTGCCTCCCACGTTGGGGATGGCCTCACGGGCGGTCGTTGCGGTGATCGACATGATCACGCCAGACCCCCGCTTGAGCATGTGCCGCGCAGCCGCCCTCGACGTGAGGAACTGCGACCTCATTGCGTTCGTGATAGGCCGGGCGAAGTCCTCGAACGGCATGTCAATGAGAGGTGTCCCCTGAACGTCTCCATGGCCGATCGCGTTGAAGGAAACGTCGATGGCTCCCGCCTTCTCGGCCACAGCGTCGGCGTGCCTGTCGACGGCTTTCTCGTCGAGCGCATCCACCTGCTCCGTCTCAACGTCTCCCCCCGACCCGGAGATCTCCTGGGCCACCCTGTCCAGCGCTGCAGGCGTGCGACCGGCAAGGAAGACCCTCGCTCCTTCGCGGGCGAAGGAGCGGGCCACCGCACCGCCGACCGACCCGCCCCCTCCGTAGATCACGGCGTTCTTGTTCTCGAGTAGCATCCGCATCCCCCCATCACGCGAGCCGCCAGGTAAGGGGCAGAATAGAGTTCGTTCCGTCGGACGCGCTACATTCCTGATCGCACATGGCAGAGCTTCCGACCGGGACGGTCACGTTCCTGTTCACCGACATCGAGGGCTCCACCCGCCTGCTCCAGGAGCTCGGTGGTGGATACGCGGCGGTCCGGGACGAGCACAACTCGATCGTTCGCCGGGCCATCGCCGATGGGGGCGGAGTCGAGGTCAGCACCGAGGGGGACTCTTTCTTCGCTGCGTTCCCGACCCCGTTGGGGGCCGTCGGGGCCGCCGTGGCCGCCCAACGCGGCCTCGCGATCCACGACTGGTCACACGGGTCACCGGTGCGGGTCCGGATGGGCCTGCACACCGGGGAGGGGGTTCTGAGCGGGGACAGCTACGTCGGCATCGACGTGAACCGCGCCGCGCGGGTCGCCGATGCGGGCCACGGCGGCCAGATCCTGATCTCCGGGGCCACCCGGGAGCTCGTCGAGCGCACGCTTCCGGATGATGTATCGGTCCGGGACCTCGGGGAGCACCGGCTGAAGGACATCGTCCACCCCGAGCGGCTCCACGACCTGGTGGTTGAGGGTCTCCGGGATGACTTCCCCCCGCCCCGGACCCTGGACGCCAGGCCGAACAACCTCCCCGTTCAGCTCACCTCGTTCGTGGGCCGGGAGGAGGAGATCGCCGAGGTCAGGCAGATCCTCGACCGGACCCGGCTCCTCACCCTCACGGGGGCGGGGGGGACCGGGAAGACCCGGTTGGCCCTACAGGTCGCCGTCGAGGTCCTCACCGACTACCGAGATGGAGCCTTCTTCGCCGACCTCTCCTCGGTGACCGATCCCGCCCTGGTTCCCTCGGCCGTGGCCCAGGCCCTGGGGGTTCCGGAGGTACCGGGAAGCCCCATCCTCGAGGCCTTGAAGGCGCACCTCCGCGTCAGGGAGCTCCTCCTCCTCGTCGACAACTTCGAGCAGGTGGCGGAGACGGGCCCGGTGATCGAGGATCTCCTCACCGCCGCCCCGCAGTTGAAGGTGCTCGTCACCTCCCGCGTCGTGCTGTCGCTCCGGGGCGAGCAGGAATACGAGGTGCCGCCTCTCGAGCCCCCCGATCCCGAACGGCTCCCGGACCTGCTCACCTTGAGCCGGTTCGAAGCGGTACGCCTCTTCACCGAGCGGGCGCTCGCGGTGAGGCCCGGGTTCCGGGTGACCGAAGAGAACGCCCTGGCCGTGGCCAAGATCACCGCCAGGCTCGACGGTCTGCCCCTGGCCATCGAGCTGGCGGCCACCCGCACTAAGGTCTTGACCCCCGAGCAGATGCTGCCCCGGCTCCAGAAACGCCTGGACATCCTCACCTCCGGGGCCCGAACTCTCCCCGAGCGCCAGAGGACCCTCCGCGGGGCCATCGCCTGGAGCTACGACCTGCTCGACCCGGCCGAGCGTCGCCTGTTCGCCCGGCTGTCGGTGTTCAGCGGGGGATGGGCGCTCGAGTCGGCCGAGGTTGTGTGCGACCCGGAGGGGCTCGGCCTGGACACGCTCGATGGGTTGACCTCCCTGGTGGACAAGTCGCTGGTCCGCCGGGCAGAGCCCGTCGAGGGGCACGCCCGCTTCTTCATGCTGGAGACGATCCGGGAGTTCGGGCAGGAGCAGCTCAGATCCGGGGCCGACCTCGAACTCGTCCTGCGGCGCCACGCCGAGCACTTCCTCGGGCTGGCTCTGGACGCCGAGCCCCACCTCACCGCCGAGGACCAGGGCGAGTGGCTGGACAGGTGCGACCGGGAGCACGCGAACATCCGCGCCGCCCTCAGGTGGGCCGTCGGGGCCGGCGAGGCCGACCGAGCCCAGGAAGCAGCCGGGGCGCTGTGGAGGTTCTGGCAGCAGCGAGGCCACCTGGCAGAGGGACGCCGCTGGTTCGAGGAGATCCTGGCGATGCCGTCGGGCCAGGGACGGACCCCCGCCCGGGCCAAGGCTCTGTCCGGTGCGGGGGGGATCGCCTGGTGGCAGAACGACATGGATGCCGTCCGCTCCTCCTACGACGAGGCCCTGGCCATCGAGCGGGGGCTCGGCGATCCCGCCCGGATCGCGGAGGCGCTTTACAACGAGGCGTTCATCCTCGGGGCCTCGGGAGACGTCGAATCGGGCGCAAGGTTGCTCGACGAGAGCCTCGAGCTGTTCCGGCGAGCGGGCGATGAACCGGGGGTGGCCCGGGCTCTGGTGATGCTGGTTGTCCGGGATACCATGGCCGGCGACTGGGAGCCCGCGATCGTGAGGATCGAGGAGGCCGTCGCGATCTGGCGGCGGGTGGGCGGCCGCCTTCACCTAGCCTTCGATCTGATCTGGCTGGCTTTCGCCTACGGCCGCGTGGACCGGCGAAGCGACGCCCGGTCCGCGGCGCTCGAGGCCCTGGATCTGTTCCGCGAGGTCGACAACCCGACCGGGATCGCCCTCGCCCTCCTGGACCTCGTGTTCCTCGCCACTTGGGAGGGGCGCCACGAGGATGCCATCCGGCTCGGCGGCGCCCTGGAAGCCCTACGCGAGCGGACCGGCGGTGGCCCACCCCCCGGCTTCGGCGGACTGCTCGAGGGGGATCCAGTGGCCGAGGCCCGCGCGAACCTACCGGAGCACGCAGCTCGGCGAGTCTGGGAGGAAGGGCACGCCATGAGCCTGGAGGACGCGATTACCCTGGCTGAGCGGGAGACATCCCGAGCCTGAGCCGTCGGCTACGGGGTGACGAGCTCGAAGACGTACAGCTCGGGAACGGTGCTGAAG
>JACDCJ010000183.1 GCA_013817655.1 Actinosomnolentus pattersoniae (SeqCode) | reverse complement strand
TACCACCACAGCGTCTTCGTCCTGGAGCCGGAGGGCAGGCTCGCCGCTTCCATGGCGGAATAGGGCCACCGGGGCCCCGGTTTCGGACCCTCGTCATGCGCGTGGAGGTGATCGAGGACCCCCGTGCCTTCGTGGCCGAGGACTGGAGCGAGGTCGTCGCGGCGGACCCCGGAGGCACCTTCTTTCACACCCCCGGCTATCTGAAGGTCTGGTGGGAGGAGTTCGGAGCGGGGGCGCCGGTGATCGCCCTGCTCAAGGACGGACGCCGCACGGTCGCGGCCGCGGCGTTCGAGTGCGACGACGGGGTTCTTCGCTTCCTCGGCGGCTTCGACGTCACGGACTACATGGGGCCGGTTGCGATCCCTGGGAGGGAGGCCGTCGCGGCGAAGGAGCTCCTCTCGGCGGTCGGGGGGCTGCCCTGGCGGCGCGCCGACCTGCGAGGCATGCCCGTGGCGTCGCCGTGGTACTCGGCGCTCGAGTCGGCCGCGGTTTCCCACGGCTATGCGACGGGGCGCTCTTCGGACGGCGTGGCTCCGATGCTCCCCCTGCCCTCGCGGTACGCCGCGTATCTCGCCGACCTCCCACCGAAGCTGCGACACGAGCTCGAACGAAAGCGCCGACGCCTGGTCCGGGAGGGGGGAAGCCACCGGCTGCGTCGTTCCACGGCCGAAACGCTTGCACCGGACCTGGACCGGTTCCTGCGGCTCCATCGTTCTTCGGAGGGAGCGAAGGCCAAGTTCATGCATCCGGGCATGGAGCTCTTCTTCCGTCGCCTGGGCGAGGCGTTCCTTCCGGGAGACGTCTTCCGTCTGACGTTCCTGGAGATCGGTGGCGTCAGTGCCGCGGCTGCGATTGGCTTCGCTTTTGGCGGCACTTTCTCGCTCTACAACTCGGCGTTCGACCGATCGTTCGCCTCGCTCAGCCCGGGCACCGTTCTGGTGAGCGAGCTCATCGAGGCGGCGATCGAGGAGGGCATGAACGCTTTCGACCTGCTTAAGGGGGACCTGGGCTACAAGTACCGTTTCGGGGCGCTTCCGAGGCAGGTCGGCCGGCTTCGGATCACGCGATGAGCCCGGTGGTCGGTCACATCCCCCCCGGGCGCACCTTCGCCGAAGCCACCAGGTGCCCGTCCTTGCCGACGAGGCGGACCTGGGTGAACTTCGATATATCCCGGCTCGTATCGAGCCAGGCCACCGCGCCTCCGCGTTCGTCGAACTCGTCGATGCCAAACGGGAACTCGATCTCCTCGCCGCCCGGACCGACGAGGTACAGGTCGATCGGGCGTCCGTAGCCGGGTGCCCGAAGGAACACGCCCACCCAGCTCTGGTTGACCGAGGAGTCGTACAGGACGACGGAACCCTCGACGCCCTCCATGGAGGAGCGGAGCGGGGCGGCTCGCATGTCCGTTCCCCCGAGGATCGTCAGCACGTCGCGGTACTCGGAGGCGTCCTCGGCGTTGCGCGAAGCGGCCGTCTGTGCGACGAGTGCCCACGTGAGGAGCCCGACGAGGACCACCACGCTGGCCGCGAGCGCCAAGCGGAGGAGGGAGGAACGATCCTTCCAGGGGCTGGACGGGGCGGCCTCGGCCCATTCCTCCTCGAGCGCGCCCAGAACCCGCCGCCTGAGCTCGAGGGGCGGCTCGACCGCGTGGGCGGCGCTCGAGAACATCCTCACGCCCTGGTCGAGCAGGGCCGACTCCGTTCTGCACGCCCCGCAACCGCGGAGGTGCCGCCTGAGCTCGGCCGCCTTCGACTCGGGGATCGTGCCCAGCGCCTGGTCGGGAAGCTGCTCCCGGGCCGCCTCACAGTTCACGGTCGACCTCCAGGGCGTCACGAAGCTTCACCAGCGCCGTTCGGATGCGGGTCTTCGCGGTGCCGACGGGTATGTTCTCGAGCTCGGCAACCTCGGCGCTCGTCTTTCCTCCGAAGTAGGCGAGCTCGAGGGCCGCCCTCTGGCCCGGGGAGAGCGCCTCCATCGCCTGTCGGGCCCGGCCCGCGAGGTCGTGCGTCTCGGCGACGTGTTCGGGGTCGGGTTCGGTCGAGGCCTCGGGCGCCTGCCCCTGCGACGACAGCACCCGCGCCTCCAGGACCCGCCGCCGGATCGAGTCGATCGCCAGGCTCCGGGCGATGAGAAGGACCCAGGTGTCGAGGGACCCGCGGGAGGGCTCGTAGGATTCTCCCTTCCTCCACAGCTTCACGAAGGTGTCCTGCACCAGATCCTCGGCCTGAGCCGGGTTGCTCAACATCACCATCCCCAGTCCGTACACTCGGGGCGCGAACCGGGTGTACAGCTCGTCTGCCGCACGGGGCTCCCTCCGGAGGAAGGCCCGCAAGAGCTCGAAGTCCGAGCGAGTGCTCTCCCGCATGATCGAGAGCCTACGCCAGGTGCGCTGCATCGAAGGTAATACGGACGAGCCTGCGATCCGGTTGGACCTCGTGGAGCGCTGCGCGGCCTAGGTGGGGGCTAGGCGAAGGCGCGGAGGTGCTGCAACACGGTTTCGGCAAGCGCGTCGTCGCCGCCCGTCTGCAGGACGCCCTCGGCCAGGTAGAACTCGGCGGGAACGCGCCGGCCCGCCACCATGGCGAACGCATACGCGCGTCCCTCCACGATCGCATCCGGCACCTTGCCGTCGGCCGGGACCTCTCGTGGCGCGAGCCCGTGATGCCAGGTTCCTCCCCCGACGGCGTCCAGATGGAAGCGAACGCTCCTGCCGGGAAAGGTCAGCCCGGCCAGTGACAGCGCGTATGGGAGCGTGCGGATCGCGAGATCGTTGACGCAGAAGATCGGGGGATGCTCCAGGCGCGGCGGATTCCCGCCGCCGGCGAGGATGTCCTCTCCGTGAAGCCACCACTCCATCACGCGGGCCTGAACGAGGAACCTCGCCCCCATCTCGCCCGCCACCCAGCGAACTCGCCTCGCCGTCCACTCCTGAGGTGGGATCTTCGAGGCGCGCGCGAGGAACAGGTCAGCCGCCCGGCCCCATTCCGCCACGACGCTACGGAAGGGCTCCTCGGCACGCCGGCGCACCGACCAGTCGTTGAACGCGTCAAGCGAGAAGTCCTCGCCACCGAGTTCCTTGGAGAACTCCTCGAACTCCGAAGGCTCCTCCCCGGCTATCGCCGCCGCGGCGGCGACCTCCATGGCGGCGAGGTGGGCGACGATGTCGCTGTTCGTCCAGCCCGGGCTCTCGCTCTCCTGTTCCCAGCGATCCGGGGGCGTGTACTGGATGGTCCGGCCCAGGGCCTCACGTTCGGCCCGCGCAGCGCCAAGCAGCCACATTCTTTCGAGCGCCATGGATCCTCCTCGGATGGCGGATTGTACATTGGGGCCGATGCGGATCCTCATCGCCCCCGACAAGTTCCGGGGCACGCTGACGGCCGCCCAGGCGGCCCAGGCCATTGCGACGGGGTGGCGCCGCACCGACCCGGGCGCCGAGGTCGAGACGGTCCCGCTGGCGGACGGAGGCGAGGGAACGCTCGACGCGCTCCTCGTGGCCCTGGATGGCGAGCGGTGCTCGGCAACGGTCACGGGGCCCCTCGGAGATCCAGTGGGCGCCGAGTACGGTTTGGTCGCCTCCGGCCCCGGGCCGATGGGGGTCGTGGAGATGTCGCGCGCCTCGGGCCTGGCGCTCGTATCGGCTCCGCGGCGCAACCCCAGGCGGGCCACGTCGCGGGGGACGGGCGAGCTCATCCTCCACGCGTGCCGCCGGGGGGCCTCCCGCGTGCTCGTGTGCATCGG